>JBDKEX010000287.1:0-2708 GCA_039798985.1 Pseudomonadota bacterium
TTGTCGATTTCCAAAATGTTTGGCTGGCCTACAACGACGAGTTGCTGGCCAAAGAACAGTTCGCGGTTGAAGACATCAATTTGCAGGTGCAGCAGGGCGAATTCATCGCCATAGTGGGCCCATCGGGTTGTGGCAAATCCACCTTCATGAAGCTGACGACCGGCTTGAAACGCCCCAGCCGGGGTTCGATTGCGGTGGATGGTCAAGCGGTCAACGGCCCTCTGAAAATTTCTGGCATGGCGTTTCAGGCGCCGTCCCTTTTGCCTTGGCGCACCACGCTGGACAATGTTTTGCTGCCGCTGGAAATTGTGGAGCCGTACCGGTCGAACTTCAAGGCCAAGCGGGCCGAGTACGCGGAACGCGCCAGAAACCTTCTGGCCACGGTGGGCTTGGCCGGGTACGAAAACAAGTTTCCCTGGGAACTGTCGGGCGGCATGCAACAGCGCGCCAGCATTTGCCGCGCCCTGGTGCACGAGCCCAAAATGCTGTTGCTGGATGAACCCTTTGGTGCGCTGGACGCTTTCACCCGGGAAGAACTCTGGTGCACCCTGCGCGACCTGCACGCCACCCAAAAATTCAATGTGATTTTGGTGACGCACGACCTGCGCGAAAGCGTTTTCTTGGCCGACACCGTTTATGTGATGAGCAAAGGCCCGGGGCGTTTTGTGGTGAAGCGCAACATTGACTTGCCACGGCCCCGAGACCTGGAAGTGACCTACACACCCGAGTTCACCAACATCGTGCACGAGTTGCGGGGCCACATTGGCGCCATGCGCAAATCCGGCGCAGTCATCAACCAATAAGGCCCGCCATGAACCGCAAAACCATTGAACGCTGGTCCCCCTGGGTGTTGCTCGCCGCCATCATTGCAATTTGGCAACTGCTCACCACCTTGCTCAACGTTTCTGAATTCATATTCCCCAGCCCGGCGCGCATTTGGGAACAAACCATTGAGTTCAAAGAAGTGATTGCGGGCCACGCCTGGCGCACTTTCTGGGTGACCATGGCCGGTTTCGGCATCGCAATCGTGGTGGGGGTGCTGCTGGGCTTTTTGATTGGCAGTTCGCGGGTGGCCTACGCGGCCGTGTACCCCCTGATGACCGCTTTCAACGCCCTGCCCAAAGCAGCGTTTGTTCCCATTTTGGTGGTGTGGTTCGGCATCGGCGTGGGGCCGGCCATCCTCACGGCATTCCTGATCAGTTTTTTCCCCATCATGGTCAACATTGCCACGGGCCTGGCCACCTTGGAGCCCGAGCTGGAGGACGTGCTGCGCGTGTTGGGCGCCAAGCGTTGGGACGTGCTGGTGAAAGTGGGGCTGCCTCGTTCCATGCCTTACTTTTTTGGTTCACTCAAAGTGGCCATTACTTTGGCATTTGTGGGCACCACGGTCAGCGAGATGACCGCAGCCAACGAAGGCATCGGCTACCTGCTTATTTCGGCAGGTTCGGCCATGCAAATGGGCCTGGCCTTCAGCGGTTTGCTGGTGGTGGGTGCCATGGCCATGGCCATGTACGAGCTGTTCAGCTACGTTGAAAAGCACGTCACCGGCTGGGCACACCGCGGTTCGCAAGGGGATTGAACCCCGCGGGCTAGAATCCGCCCATGCCCGCGTACACCTACCAAGCCATCGACAACCGGGGCAAGCCCTCGAGTGGCTTGCTGGAAGCGGACACGGTCAAATCCGCGCGCGGGGCGTTGCGCGCCAGAGGTTTGATACCCCTGGAGGTGGTGGCCACACAAGGCTCTGAAACCGAGGCTGGAGCCAACTGGAACAAAACCCTTTGGGCCAAACGCACTTTCAACGCAACCGCCTTGGCGGTGTGGACCCGCCAGCTGGCGGGCTTGGTGCACTCAGGGCTGCCACTGGAGCGCGCCTTGGGTGCTTTGGCAGAAGAATCCGAACACCCCGCCCAACAGGGCCTGGTGGCCAGCCTGCGAGCAGAGGTGAACGCGGGGTCGGGTTTTGCACGTGCATTGGGCCAACACCCGCGTGAGTTCGACGCCACCTTTACCGCTGTCATAGCGGCAGGTGAGCAAAGTGGCAATCTGGGAGCAGTGCTGGAGCGTTTGGCAGACGACTTGGAAGAACGGGAAAACCTGCGCAACAAGCTGATTTCTGCGTCGCTTTACCCTTTAATTGTCACGGCGTTCGCCACGGTGATTGTGGTGTTCTTGATGACTTACGTGGTGCCCCAGGTGGCCAATGTGTTTGCGGGCAGCAAGCGCGCCCTGCCCGGCATCACGGTGTTCATGCTGGCCCTGAGCGGCGTTTTGCGCAATTGGGGTTGGTTGCTGGCGCTGCTGTGCACGGGAGCAGTGGTGGCTTTGGGCCAAGCCCGCAGGCGCCCTGCTTTGCGTGAACGCATGGATGCCGTGTGGCTGACCTTGCCCTTGGTGGGCAGGCTGGCACGGGGTTACAACGCAGCCCGTTTTGCAGCCACCTTGGGCATGCTGGCCAGCGCCGGGGTCCCGATTTTGAAGGCGCTGCAGACCGCCGCGGAAACCCTGCACAACCGTGCGCTGCGCAAAGACGCGCTGGAGGCCTTGGTGCTGGTGCGCGAAGGTGCTCCGCTGGCATCGGCGCTGGCGAACAAAGGGCGGTTTCCGGCCCTGTTGCCCATGTTTGCCCGCTTGGGCGAACAAACCGGCCAACTGCCCACCATGCTGCAGCGCGCGGCCCAACAGCTGGGGGCCGAAGTGCAGCGGCG
>JBDKEX010000288.1:0-3097 GCA_039798985.1 Pseudomonadota bacterium
ACACCTGGCGCGAAAACTGCGGAAACACCTGTGGCACCAGCTTGCTGTTGCGCGCGTCTTCGGGGTCAACCGCCATGATCAGCAAGCCATCGGGGCCTTCTTCGAGGGGCAGCCATTGGCACTCTGCCACAAAATCTGCCTTCAATTTGCCGTGCAGCGCCTCAGAGCGGATGCGTTTGCCATCAAAGCTCAGGTAGGGCGCCCCAAAGAAATGCGCCAGGGAACGCCCCAACTGAGGCGCGGTGACATGCAATTCAGCCATGAGCACATCTTCAATGTGCTTCCCCTCGTCCCGGGCTTTGCCCATACACCGGGCAAGTTCCAAGGACGAAACCACACCGTCCGTCACCAACCCGGCGTATTTGGAGGACGGCCTTGCCAGCGTTTGCGCAGCTTGCACCCGATGGCGAATGGCGGGCGACAGCGTTTGACACAACTTGGTGACCCCTTCCTGGGCCAAGGCAGAAAACGCGCCGCCCCCACGGGTGTTCACCACCTGCAACACGCCAACCAGCTCTGTGCTGCGCAAAATGGGCGCCACCAGCATTTGCCGCGTTCTGTAACCGGAACGGCGATCAACTTCTTTCAAAAAATGCAACCTGGGATCAATCTCGCGCAATGCGGCCTCGTCGTACACATCTGCGATGTTCAGCGTTTGACCCGTCAAAGCGACGTACCCCGCAATACTTTGGGGGGTGATGGGCAATTTCAGGTCTTTTGCTGCGTTGAGCCCGGTTTTGATGCGGGAGACGATGGCGGTTTTTTCGTCATTCAGCACGTACAGGGTCAGCCGGTCGGCATCCAGAAGCTCGCAAATGTCTTTGCTGGCTTCAACCATGAGTTCGTCCAGGTTTTCTGTTTCGTGAATCTTGGTGGTGACCGCCTGCAAATTCCGAAAAAACTGTGCTTCTGCACTTCCACTCTGCGTATCAGACATCAAAACACCCACTCGTGACCGGCCTGCAACCGTGAGATAGCCCTTGGCCGGAGGCCCACATTCAACCGCTGGCGGTTGAGATGATCGATTTCTTCCATGATCAATTCGGCTTCAATCGGTTTTGTGTGGGTGACAAAGATGGAGCATTCACTGCTGGGCGACAGGTGATCCAGTTGCTGAAGCAATGCGCTTGGACACAAGTGTTGGCTGAGACGGGCCAAGCCCACCTCGCGTTCACTGAATGCGGTCTCAATCACCAACGCGGCCAAAGGCAGCTGGTTGACGCGTCGCCAAAAGGCCGGGTTGTCGCCCGTATCGCCCGAGAACACCCAATGGGGCTGTCTCAACCCGCGCGTTAAAGCGTAACCCACCGCTGCCACCGTGTGACAGGCGGGCAACGCTTCCACCCAAACCCCCCCCAACTCAATCCGCTGCCCGGTGAGCACCGGATGAAAAGTCACAAAGGGGTGGTCAACGGTGGGAAGCCGAGAAAAATCGGGCCAAATCAAATCATTGAACACATGGGTCTTCAACGCAGCGATGGTGTCGGGCAAGGCATGCACTTGCAGCGGCCGCCCACGGCGGTTGCCCACGGCATCCAACATCAATGGCAAGGCAGCGATGTGATCGAGGTGCGAATGGGTCAACACCACGTGTTCGATGGCTTCCATTTCGGCCAAAGTCAGGTCCCCCACGCCCGTTCCAGCATCCACCAGCAGGTGATGGTTCACCAGAAAAGCCGTGGTGCGCGCACCGCGTGCAATGGAGCCATCGCATCCCAGCACCCGCACACGCAAAGGAGGGTCAGTGGCAACAAGGCTCGCGGTGTCTGAATGGTGGCTCATTTGGAATCAAAACGGGTCACCCCATCCCAGTTGACGGGCGGGGGATTGACCCGCGCCTCTTTCAGGCGTTTGGCATAAAAAGCATGCAGTGGGCGGGATGGACACAAACGCATCACGTTGAGCAAATGCACTTCGCAAGTGTCCCAATCCTGTGCCCGGTAGGACTTTAGGACCTGCGCCCACATGCGCTGCTCTTCCTGAGGTGCGACACCTTTGACTCCGCTGTCCGGGCGCAGCAGCGTGTAGATGGTGACCGCCTTTTCCCGGCCCTTCACCGCCACGGTATCTACCTCTTGCCAGAAAAATCCGGGGGCTTTTCGGCGGGTGTCCTCGCTCACGACCCAATCCACGCCGTAGTGCCGGGTCAACCCTTCCAACCGGGAGGCCAAGTTCACAGCGTCCCCCATCACGGTGTAACTCCGACGGATGTCCGAACCCATGTCCCCCACCAGCATGGGCCCCGTGTTGAGTCCGATGCCCATGCCAACCGCCGGCCAACCCTTGGCTGCGTGCTCGCGATTGAGGGCATCTATGGCATCCACCATTTCCAGCGCGGCCTGAACCGCTTGGGTGGCGTGAGCCTTGGCGTCCACTGGAGCGCCCCAGAAAGCCATGACGCAATCCCCGATGTATTTGTCAATGGTGCCCTGGTTTGCCCGCACCACCAGGGTCAATCGGCTGAACACGGTATTGAGCAGGGCCTGAAGTTGCGCAGGGGGCATGTTCTCCGACAACTGGGTGAACCCCCGCATATCGCAAAACATCACGGTCAACTCACGCGAATCGGCCTGCATGCTATACCGATCGGGGTCCTTGACCATTTCATCGACCAACTCGGGGGGCACATAGGTGCCAAACAAATGGGCCAAATCGCGCTTGGAACGACTTTCTACAAAATAACCGTAGCTCATGTTGAGGGCAAATGCCGTCAACAGCACGAAAAGTGTGGACGCCAACGGCAACACCAGCCCGTGTGCCGTGTAGAGCCAAAAGTCCAAAAACACGGCCCCCACCAAAACGGCACCACTCAGCAACGTGGCGCGAAAAGCGCTCAACGCAGGCAATGCCATTGCCAACAACAGCCCAGCAACCAACGTGAGTGTCAGCTCGTACCCCAGCGCGTAATCTGGCTTGACCAGCATTCGTCCATCCAGAAAAGCGGAGAGCAAATTGGCGTGAACCTCAACCCCCGGGTATGCCAGTCCAACGGGGGTTACACGCAAATCCAGCAACCCTGGCGCGGTGGTTCCCACCAGCACAATTTTGTCTTTCAACGATGCGGCAGACACCTTTGCGTTGAGCAGATCAGTCGCGG
>JBDKEX010000289.1:0-5339 GCA_039798985.1 Pseudomonadota bacterium
ACCCCTTGGCCTATGGGTTCCCAGCTCAGCCAAGCTTGTTGGTCGCCCCAAGGCAACGGCTGCAACCCCATGGCGGGCTGGGGTGGAATTGGGCTGTCTCCAGGGCGGTAGAGCACGCGAACGTCGCTGCTATCGGCAGTTTTGCGCACCAAACGCACAAGCGTTTGGTGGTGGGCATCCAGCACCTCAATTTGCAGCACACCGGGCAGCTTTACCGTGGCCAACAGCACCTCTTCCAAGGAAGCCAAGTCGTTCAGCAGCAGGGCGTTGGCACTGGCCGCGCCGGCCGCATGCACCAGAGCGGTTGACCAGCGGTGGGCGGTTACGGCTGCCGCTTTTTGAATGCGGTTTTCTGTGTACCCATAAGAGAAGATCAGCCCCACCGCCAGAACGGTGCAAACAGGCAAAAAGATTTGCACTTGCAAGCTCAAGGTGCGCCATTTTTGCGACAAGGACATGCTGGTTTTCAAGGTTGGTTGCTTTCCAGCACCACAAACCGTTCAAGGCCGTAGCGTTCCAAAGGTGCGTAGTCTTGCTTGTATTGGGCCGCCACCGGTTGTGCCAACCCCACTCCTTTGAGCAGGGCTTGACCCACTTCCGTCTGTTGCATATGAATGATGGCTTGCGCGAGCGCTTGTTGCGTTGGGGCTTTGACGCGTGGGTGGGCCGCCAGCGGGTGGGCGGCGGCAGGGGGTGTTTCAAACATCACCCGCAACTGGTTGCGCAGCTCGGGCGATTCGCGCTCGAACGTGCTGCGTATGCCACCGGCTGCGACCACTTGCCCTGTGGCAACTTGTCGGTAAGCGTTGCTGTGGGTGCTGACGTAAACCGGCGCTATGGGCACACCCTCTGTTTGAAGCAAGGCCCGCATGTAGAGCGAGGCGCCGAAGGCATTGGGCGACGGGAAGGCAACCGATTCGTTTGCCAGCTGCTGGATTTTGTTGATTTTGCTGGCACGGTTGACCACCAAAATGCCCTGCAGCATTTGCGAGCCCCGCACCAAAGGCACGTAACCCTGCGCCTTGTGGGCCATCACGGCGTGGTAGGGGTTCATGAACACCAAGTCGGTTTCGCCGGCCAAAAAGGCCTTTTCAAACTGTGGGATGGACGGAAAAGCCTTCAGCTCCAGAACCGTGTCGGAGGCTGCGCTCAGCTCCGTCAGAAAAGGCAACCAGTTGCGGGCGATTTCGGACGCGCTGAACTGCGGCACCACCCCCACTGTGAGCTTCTTGGCCGTGTTTTGCACGGACTGGGCGTGCAGGGTTTGCGAAAGTACGCTCAGCCAAAATATAAAAAATAAATGAAAAATATGCATTAAATATTCTCTTATCTAATGCAAATCATAATTTATATTCGGGTTTGTTGAGCAAGTTGGGTGGCCAACAAATTATGCCGACGCAACAGTTGGGGAAGGTTGACCGTGGTCAATTGGCCGCTTTGGACCACCACCCGGCCATTGACGATGGTGTGTTCGGCGGGCGGGCTGGCGCACAACAACAAGCTGCCCACGGGGTCGTGTACCGCGCCACCCGCCATGGCCAATGTGTCGAGCCGGAACAGTGCCAAGTCGGCGCACATGCCGGGTGCAATCTGGCCGATGTCTGGCCGACCCAGCACCTGGGCTCCGCCGCGTGTGGCCAGGCGCAGGGCGTCTCGTGCGGTCATTTCAGCGGGCCCCAAATCACAGCCAAAGTAGGTGCGGCTTTGCCCGGTGGCGGGGTCAATATGGGTTTCCGGTGGTTGCAGGGCGCGGCCCACTCGGGCCAACAACAGGGCTTGGCGTGCTTCGTTCACCATGTGGGCTGCGTCGTTGCTGGCGCTGCCGTCCACACCTAAACCCACAGGGACGCCTGCATTCAGCAAACGCCGGACTGGGGCAATGCCCGATCCCAGGCGCATGTTGCTGCAAGGGCAGTGGGCTATGCCGGTTCGGGTGGCCGCAAACAGGCTGATGCCTTCGTCGTCCAGCTTCACGCAGTGGGCGTGCCAGACGTCGCTGCCCAGCCACCCCAAATCTTGGGCGTATTGCGTGGGGGTGCGGTTGAACTTTGCTTTTGAATAGGCCAGGTCGTGGTCGTTTTCAGCCAAATGGGTGTGGAGGCGCACCCCTTGGCCGGTGAAGCTGCGGGCCAGCTCAGCACCCAGGCGCATCAAATCCGGGCTCACACTGAAAGGCGAGCAGGGTGCCACGCCCACCTGGATCATGGCGCCATGCTCGGGCCTGTGGAAGGTTTCTATCAGGCGTTGCGTGTCTTTCAATATGTCGTCTTCGCGTTCCACCACCTCGTCAGGGGGCAGCCCACCTTG
This sequence comes from Pseudomonadota bacterium, assembly GCA_039798985.1. Classification (GTDB taxonomy): domain Bacteria; phylum Pseudomonadota; class Gammaproteobacteria; order Burkholderiales; family Burkholderiaceae_C; genus JBDKEX01. Next base: position 2,308 of record JBDKEX010000289.1, read on the forward strand.
GGATTGCCCCACGCTCATGCTGCCTCGGGTGGCCAAAAAACGCATGCCTATCTCTTGCGCAGCGTGAATGCTGTCGTCCAGCCTCACGCCGTTGGGGTAGATGTAGAGGTGGTCGCTGCTGGTGGTGCAGCCGCTGAGCAGCAGCTCGGCCATGGCGGTCTGGGTGCTCACGAACACCATTTCGGGCGTCAGGCCCGCCCAAATGGGGTACAAACCGCGCAGCCAGCCGAACAGTTCAACATCCTGCACGCTGGGAATGGCCCGTGTCAGGCTTTGGTACATGTGGTGGTGGGTGTTGACCAGCCCCGGAATGACCAAATGCTGTTGCGCATCGATGACGGTGTCTGCGGTTTGTGGCAAATCACTTGCCGGACCGACGGCTTCGATGGTGTTGCCGCGAACCAAAATAGAAGCATTGCGAAGTTCGCTCCCCTGGTCGTTTTGGGTGGCGATGCAGGCCGCGTTGTGAATCAGCAGCGTTTTGGGATCGGTGGGGTGCATAGCGGCCCTGTGATTTAGCGAACTTGGACCTTGATGCGCAAACGTGGGGCTGGCAAACGAGCGGTGCGCAAGGCCGCCAGCAGCGCCGGGGCGAGCTGTTTGAGTTTGGTGCCGACGGCGGGGTTGCTGACCAAGAGGCACCAGGATTCGTCGTCCACCGGGCCGGCTTTTACATGCGCGCGCAGGCCGGCCGGCAGGATGGGTTGTATGGCTGTGAGCATGGCTTGTGACTGCCGCACCCGCTCGGCCACCTGGGCCAAGGCAGGCGATGCTTGGACGGCTTGTTGCAGACTGAACATGAGGAGATTATGGGGCGGTGGCGCGCATGTTTCTTGTACTTTCCACGCCACCGCTAAAATGCCGGCATTCGGCCAAAAGGCCGCAGGCGGCTTGGCGTATTTCCAAGCGGTACCTAACTCTGATCTTGCCAATGCATGGCCTCGTGTGGGTTGCGTTGGCGCCGTTCCTATGGCCATCCAATTTCTGACCAAAATTTTTGGCAGTCGCAACGACCGCCTGCTCAAAACCTACCGCAAAACGGTCGATCGGATCAACAGCCTGGAAACGCAGTTTGAGTTGCTGAGCGACGAGGCCCTGCAGAACAAGACCGCTGAATTCAAACAAAGGGTGGCCAACGGCGAGGCCCTCGATGCCTTGTTGCCCGAAGCCTTTGCCACCGTGCGCGAAGCCAGCAAACGCGTGATGAAAATGCGGCACTTTGACGTGCAATTGGTGGGCGGTTTGTCCCTGCACAACGGCAAGGTGGCCGAAATGCGCACCGGCGAAGGCAAAACGCTGACCGCCACATTGCCCGTGTACCTGAATGCTTTGTCGGGCAAGGGTGTGCACGTTGTGACCGTGAACGACTATTTGGCGCAGCGCGACGCCCAGTGGATGGCCAAGCTCTACAACTGGTTGGGCCTGAGCGTGGGCATCAACCTACCGCAAATGGCCCGCGAAGACAAGCAGGCCGCTTACCGGGCTGATATCACCTACGGCACCAACAACGAATACGGGTTCGACTACCTGCGCGACAACATGGTGTACGAGGCCGCCGACCGTGTGCAGCGGGGCCTGAACTACGCGATCGTGGACGAGGTGGACTCGATCCTGATCGACGAAGCGCGCACGCCGCTCATCATCAGCGGGCAGGCCGAAGACCACACCGCCATGTACCTGGCCATCAACCAGCTGGTGCCCCGTTTGGAGCGTCAAGAGGGCGAAGAAGACCCCCGCACGGGCGAAGGTGTCACCAAGCCCGGCGATTTCACGGTGGACGAAAAATCCCACCAAGTGCACCTGACCGAACAAGGTCACGAAAACGCCGAGGCGCTGCTGAGCCGGGCGGGTTTGCTGGCCGAGGGGGCTTCGTTGTACGACCCGGCCAACATCACGCTCATGCACCATGTGGTGACGGCCCTGAAGGCCCACCACCTTTACCACCGCGACCAGCATTACGTGAACCAAGGGGGCGAGATCGTCATTGTGGACGAATTCACCGGCCGCCTGATGGCAGGGCGCCGCTGGAGCGATGGCTTGCACCAAGCGGTGGAAGCCAAGGAAGGGGTGGCGATTCAGGCCGAGAACCAAACCCTGGCCTCCATCACTTTCCAAAATTACTTCCGCTTGTATTCCAAACTGTCTGGCATGACCGGAACGGCCGACACCGAAGCCTACGAGTTTCAGGAAATTTACGGCCTGGAAACTGTGGTGATCCCGCCCAACCGCCCCAGCCAGCGCAAAGACGAGCTGGACCGGGTTTACAAAACCACGCCCGAGAAATACAAGGCCGCGATCGAAGACATACGCGAATGCCACGAGCGCGGCCAGCCTGTGTTGGTGGGCACTTCGTCGATCGAGAATTCGGAAATCATCTCGGAATTGCTCAAGCAGGCCCAGTTGCCGCATGAGGTGCTCAACGCCAAGCAGCACGCCCGCGAGGCAGACATCATTGTTCAGGCCGGTCGGCCCGGCGCCATCACCATTGCCACCAACATGGCGGGGCGGGGTACCGATATTGTGTTGGGCGGCAACCTCGAAAAAATGCTGTTGGCCATCGAGTCTGACCCAGGCATTGACGAAGCAAGCAAAGCCCAAAAAGTAGAAGCTGCCCGCGCACAGTGGCAGCTGGACCATGACAAGGTGAAAGCACTGGGTGGCTTGCGCATCATTGCCACCGAACGCCATGAGAGCCGCCGCATCGACAACCAGTTGCGGGGCAGGGCGGGGCGCCAGGGCGATCCGGGCTCCAGCCGTTTTTACCTGAGCTTGGACGACCCGCTGATGCGGATTTTTGCTGGCGACCGGGTACGCGCCATCATGGACCGCCTGAAAATGCCCGAGGGCGAAGCCATCGAGGCCGGCATTGTCACCCGCAGCATTGAGAGCGCGCAGCGCAAGGTAGAAGCCCGCAACTTCGACGTGCGCAAACAACTGCTGGAATACGACGACGTGTCCAACGACCAGCGCAAGGTGATTTACCAGCAGCGCAACGACATCATTGATGCCCAGGACATGAGCGCCCAGATTGC
>JBDKEX010000290.1:0-2524 GCA_039798985.1 Pseudomonadota bacterium
GAAGGCGCCAAGGACATTTCGGCCGAAGCCATGGCCACGCCGCGTGCCACCGATGGCAAGAAGCATTTGGTGACCAACCAGGCTTGCTTTGGTTGTACCATTGCTTGCGGCCGCATTTCCAAGATCGATGAAGGCCACTTCTCGGTGCAAAACAAGCCCGAGTACTGGGGTGCCAACGGCGGCCTTGAATACGAAGCCGCCTGGGCCCTGGGCGCTGCCAACGGCGTGAACGACCTGGAGGCCTTGCAGTTTGCCAACCTGATTTGTAACGAAGAAGGCATGGACCCGATCAGCTTTGGTGCCACCATTGGGGCGGTGATGGAGCTGTACGAAATGGGTGTGCTCACCAAAGAGCAAATTGGCATTGAGGCACCGTTTGGTTCGGCCAAAGCCTTGTGCGAGTTGGCCGTGATGACCGCCAGGGGTGAAGGCTTTGGCAAGGAAATCGGGCTGGGTTCCAAGCGCCTGACCGCCAAGTACGGCCACCCCGATTTGTCCATGAGCGTCAAGGGCCAGGAATTCCCTGCCTACGATGGTCGGGTGATCCAGGGCATTGGCTTGGCCTATGCCACCAGCAACCGCGGCGCTTGCCACCTGCGCGGTTACACCATCGCTTCTGAGGTGCTGGGCATTCCGGTCAAAACCGAGCCCACCGAGCACAATGGCAAGCCGGAGTTGGTGAAGGCCTTTCAAGACGCGACCGCGGCATTCGACTCGGCGGGCGTGTGTATTTTTACCAGCTTTGCTTGGACCTTGGCCGACGTGGCCCCCCAAGTGCAAGCCGCGTGCGGCGAAGAGTTCACCATGGAGCACTTGAACCACATTGGTGAGCGCATTTGGAACATGGAGCGCGAATTCAACAACCGGGCTGGCTTCACCAAAGCCGACGACAACCTGCCCAAGCGCTTGTTGACCGAAGCCGCTCAAACCGGCCCGGGCAAAGGGGCGGTCAGCAAATTGCCGGAAATGTTGCCCAAGTACTACGAAGCGCGCGGCTGGGATGCCGAAGGCCAGCCCACTGCCGCCACCAAAGAGCGTTTGGGGCTGTAAAGCACAGCGGCACCACCCCCACTGTTAAGTTGGGGTGTGGTTGGGGGTGGTGTCTGTCAGCATGGCCGACCCACCCCTTTATATTTTGTGATTATTGGAAGCTGTAAGCCCATGACCCACCACCTGATTTTGGGCGCTGGCCCTGCCGGCGTGATTGCCGCTGAAACCATCCGCAAGCACGCGCCCAACGACCAGATCACCCTGTTGGGAGATGAGCCGGAGCCGCCGTATTCGCGCATGGCCATTCCTTACCTGCTGATTGGCAACATCGACGAGCGGGGGACTTATTTGCGCAAGGGCGCTACCCACTTTGCCGACCAGCGGATCGAGCGAGTGGCAGGCAAAGTGACGGCGGTGAACACCGCCCAGCGGTTTGTGACGCTGCAAAACGGGCAGACCCTTGCGTTCGACAAGTTGCTGATCGCCACCGGCTCGCACCCTGTTCGGCCACCCATACCGGGCATGGATTTGCCGGGCATACACCCCTGCTGGACCCTGGAAAACGCCCGCGCGATTGCCAAGCTGGCACAGCCCGGCGCTAGGGTGTTGCAAATGGGAGCCGGTTTTATTGGCTGCATCATCATGGAGGCTTTGAAGCAGCGCGGTGTGGAACTGACCGTGGTGGAAATGGGCGACCGCATGGTTCCGCGCATGATGGGGCCGGCGGCCGGCGGCATGATTCGGCAGTGGTGTGAACAGCAGGGGGTGCGCGTGTTCACCGGTGCGCGCGTGGAGGCGATTGAGCGTGGCCCTGCACCTGTAGACGGGCCGCTGCGGGTGCGGTTGTCCACCGGACAGACGCTGGAAGCGGACTTGGTGATCAGCGCGACCGGGGTGAGGCCTGCCATCGGCTTTTTGAAAGACTCGGAAATCAAGTGCTTGCAAGGTGTGTTGACCGACGAACGCATGCAAACCAGCACCGAAGGCATTTATGCGGCAGGTGACTGCGCCGAGGCGTTTGACAAGGTCAGCGGGAAGACCATCGTCAGTGCGATTCAGCCCAATGCGGCAGACCAGGCCTACGTGGCCGCCATGAACATGGTGGGCAAGCACGCCGAACTCAAAGGTGTGACCCAGATCAACGTGCTGGACACGTTGGGCCTGATTTCGACCAGTTTTGGGAACTGGGAGGGTGTGCCCGGTGGCGAGCAGGTGGAATTGACCGACTTGGCCAACAACAAGGTGCTGAGCTTGCAGTTCGACGGTGACGTGATGGTGGGGTGCAACAGTGTGGGCTGGACCGAGCACGTGGGTGTGATGCGCGGCTTGGTCGAGGGCAAGGTGAAACTGGGCGAATGGAAGCACAAATTGCTAGAAGACCCCACCCAACTCATGAAAGCCTACTTGGCCACAGCTCAGGCCCAAGGCCACTGGAGCGGTGCTCAAGACACCCGCAGGCGCTGACCCATGAAAATCACACTGAAGCTGTTTGCCACTTTGGGGGACTACCTGCCCCCAGGTGCAAAGTTCAACC
>JBDKEX010000291.1:0-2978 GCA_039798985.1 Pseudomonadota bacterium
AAACGCGCTTCACATAATCCCGTGTTTCGGCGAAAGGAATGTTTTCAATCCAAATGGCGGCTTCCAGTTGCGGACCGTTGCGCCAGCTGCGCGGGCGGCTGGGCCCGGCGTTGTAAGCGGCGGTGGCCAGGGCTTTCGAACCTTCAAAATCGTCCAAAGCCAGTTTGAGGTACGCGGTTCCGATGGCGATGTTGACATCTCGCTCGGTGATGCGATGCGGTTTGAAGTCGGTCATGCCAATGCGCTTGGCGGTCCAACTGGCCGTGGCGGGCATCACTTGCATCAGCCCAGAGGCCCCCACGCCCGATCGGGCGTCCACCATGAAACGACTTTCTTGGCGAATCAAGCCGTACACATAGGCCGGGTCGAGGTTGATTTCTCGGGCCCGCTGTATGACTGCCTCTTTGTGGGGCATGGGAAAACGTTGGGACTGGTCGGTTGAGTTCTTGGTGCGGTCGCTGGTGTTGATGCACCGGTCCCAAACGGCTTGCGAACATGCCAGGTCGGCGGCTGCCAGCAGCTCGCGGTCGTTCATGCCGCCGGGGGTGTGCAGGTTGGTGGTGTAGTTCCACTCTTTGTTGCCCTCGGTGCGCATGCCCAGGGCAATGGCTTCCAGCGCACGGCGCAGGCCAGGGTTTTGTTGGGCTTGTTTTTTTTCTTCTGGCGTGAGGGCCGCGGGTGCAGGGGGTGGGGTCAAAGAAGAACCCAGTGCTTCATACGCTAATTGCTCGTAAAAACCAGAGAACCCCGCAATTTGGCTCAACAAGGCTTGCGCGGCCATGGCCGTTTCGGTGCCGTTGGGTTTGGTGTTTTGCCAGGCACGCGCCAGCCAGTAGGCCCAGGTGGCGTCTTTTTGCTGCTGGGGGCTCATGGCCTGTATGCTCGCTGCAACGGCGGACCAGTCGCCGGCTCGCAAAGCTGCACGCGTTTTCCAGGCCAACAAATCGTCGTTCAGGTGCTGGGGCAAGGCCTTGGCGAAATAAGTGTGTGCTTTGTCGTCCAGTTTTTGAGCTGCGCGTTTGCCTATCACGGCCCACACCCAACTGCGCTCTTCGTCGGTCAATTGGGTGCGCCAACGCAGTTTGTTCGCTTGCTCGGCCGCGTCTTCGTAGCTGCTGGTGGCCAGGCGCACCAGCGCCAGTGTCACAAATTCTTTGGTGCGCGCGCGTATGGCGGTGAGCTTGTCGTCCAAATACCGTGCCGGGGATTGAAAAATTTGCTCGACGGGCCCTGCCCAGTCGGGGTTGAGCATGTTGACCGCCTGCACCGCAGCTTGTGAGCGGTTGGCTTCCATGGCCCAGCGGGCACGCAACCAAGCAACGTGCGGTGCCATTTTTTCAGTGGCCAGCAGCTCTTTGGCTGCCAGTGCGCAGCCGTCGTCGGCTTCTTTTTGGGCCAGCCACGCGGTTTCCACTTGCTCGGCAACAGCCTTGCCTTGCTGGTGTTGCAGCAACAAGCCGTAGCACTTCACTTCCCGGTCGTCTTGCATGCGGTACAAAGGCAACTCGGCGGCCAGATTCACCCAGTCACGCTGCTTGCCCAGCTGCAGCAACCAGTCGTTGCGCAAACGGTCTTCGTAATAGGTGCCGCTGTATTTGGCCAGAAACGCACGAATTTCAGAAGCAGAGGCCAAATCCAAGCGGTTGCGCAGCTCCCAATACGCGGCCAGGGGTTCCAGCACATGGCCTTGGGCACGGGGCAGCAATTGCGCCAGTTGCTTGTTGTCGCCTTTGCGGAAGTCTTCTCTCATGTCCAGCACGGCTTTTTCGGCTAGGCTTGCCGTTTGCGCGGCCGCAGGCACGCCGGCCGAGGCCGCAATGGCGGCCAAAACGGCAAAAATCGTCAACAATCGGTACTGAAATTTCACGGTCAATGTCATAAGCGAATTATGGACAACAAACCCCTTGCTGGACAGTTTTCAGGCGATCCCACGCCATCGGCGCAAAAGGCCTTGTGGCGCAAGGAGTTGGTGGCGGAGCGCCAAAACTTGCCCGACCGTTTGGCCAAAGCCGAAGCCTTGCAACGGGTGATGCGGGTGTGGCTGGTCGAACGCCCAGAGAATGTGGTGATAGGGGCTTACTGGCCGATCAAGGGTGAATTCGACCCCCTGCCGGCTTTGTTTCGGTGGCAGGAGGCGGGCATGGAAGCCGATGCTGCAGGGGCCAGCCGCCGCCGACAGATCGGCCTGCCTGTGGTGAACAAAGTGGACAAAACCCTGACCTTTTACACCTGGTACCCCGGTTGCCCGATGGAAGAGGACGCCTACGGCATTCCCAAACCCAAGGACACGGAGATCATTCACCCCACCTTGTTGTTTGTGCCGTGCGTGGGGTACGGTTTGGGCGGCTACCGTTTGGGTTACGGCGGCGGGTTTTACGATCGAACGCTGGCGCAGTTGCAGCCTAAGCCATTCACCGTGGGGCTGGGTTACACCCAGGGCTTTTTGCCAGATTTGGAGCCCGAGACGCACGACGTGCCCTTGGACGCGATACTGAACGACAACGGCGTGGTCTGGCCCTTGCCTTGAAGCCTACCTGCTCACGGGTGTTCAGCAACAGGGTGGGTGTTCTCCCGTCGAATCAAGTACAAGCCACTGCCTACAACAATGCTGGCACCCAGCAGGGTATAGCCGTCTGGCACCGTGCGCCAAACCGACCAGTCTAAACCCATGCCCCAAGCCAGGGCGGTGTATTCGAAGGGCGCCACCGCCGAGGCCTGACCATGGCGGAATGCCTCGGTGATGGCCAGCTGGCCCACAAAACCCGACAGCGCCAGCACCAGCAACCAGCCGAGGTGCGCTGTTTGGACGGGCAGCCACTGCGGCCAAGCCAGCAGGCTTGCGCCTGCGGCAAGGATAACCATGATCCAGAGCATCAGGCTTTCGATCGAGTCGGTACGGCTGGACAAGCGAGCGGCCACCGCCGATGTGGCGTAACACCCCGCTGCCCCCAACACGGCCAAGCCGTGCCAGCCCAGAA
>JBDKEX010000292.1:0-5233 GCA_039798985.1 Pseudomonadota bacterium
GCGGTAACCGGCTGCGTTACCACCTTGCGCAAACCCATGCGCGGCTGCGTGGCCGAACCCCTGGGCGTGATGCGTTACCGCTGCGTGGCCACAGCCGCCCTGGCGCAGCAATGCCGCACACCGAACGGCGGGGTTTCACCGCACCAACTGCTGGGTCTGCCCGCTGTTATTTTCAACCGCAAAGACGGCCTGCAAGATGCGTTTTTAGAACAACATTTTGGCCTGAAGCAAGCGCAATACCCGCGCCATTTTGCCCCGGCGATTGACGCGTTCGAGGCCGCCATAGAACTGGGGCTGGGCTGGGGCATGGTGCCCGAGTTGCACTTGACCCAACGCGCCTTGCGGCCCGGTGCACCCCAACTGGTGGAGCTGCTGCCCAACGCCCCGGTGGACGTGGTGCTCTACTGGCAGCATTGGGAGCGAGAGCCGCCTTCGGCGCAGCGATTGACGCAAGCCTTGAAGCAGGCCGCCCAGTTGCATCTTGCTCCGATTTAAAAGCAGGTTCAGCGCCCGGCGGTAGCGGGATATACACAGCGAAAGCCTATGTAAACGGCGTAAAAATCCCCTGGCTTCCAAGCGTCCACTTCTGCGCGCATTTGAGAAGGGGGATACCACCACGAGCCCCCCAAGGTTGGGCGCTCGGAACCTTTCGCATCGGCGGCCCATTCCCACACGTTGGCACCCATGCCGTACAAACCGTTTACGCCGGTTGCGGTGGCCCGGACCGGGGCCGCTCGGGGCCACGGGTCGGGGTCGCTCGTGTTGGCACCATTGGGGTTGCTGCCGGTGGGGTATGTATAGCTGCGCCCACGCTGCCAGGGTGAGGGCGGTGCGGCTCGCAGTTCTGTGTAAGCAGCTTGGCGCCACTCGGTGGCCAATGGCAGCCGCCCACCCGCCCAAGCGCAATAACGCTGGGCCTCTTCTTGTGTGAGGTGTACCGCGGGCAGGTGCGTGCTGGCGGGCGCTGTGCCCTCGGGTTTGCGCCAGTGCCAGCCGGGCCTGCGCTGCCAGCCGCCCGCATATTCGTACCCACCGCCCTCTTGCTCGGCTCTGCTCACAAAGCCGGTGGCGGCGGCATAACGTTCAAAATCGGCAATCGAAACTTCGGCCTTGTCGATCAAAAGCCCTCCAAGGTCGTCCAATCGGATGCGCTCAGTCCAGGCAGTCGCTGGAGCAGGGCTGCAAATCAACGCCGCACCCAACAACGCTGTTGAAACAGCCCCAGTGGCCGCTCGGTCCTTCATGCCTTGCGCTCCCCCGATACCTTGCGTGCCCAAGCCTGCAAGCGGGGGCGAAAACGCAAAAAAACACGGTAGCCACCTTCAGCCATCCAGGAGAACGGCGGCACCGCGCAGGCCCAACCCAACCAACGCCAACCCGGCAAACAGCGCCATAAAACCGAAAATGCCGCCGCACCGCTGTAAAGCCTGCCGTCTGCAGACCGCACATGAAAACGCCGCAGAGCCGTTTCGCAATCCAACCCCGAATCACCGAATTGGCAAACATTGGCGTCTTGCCAGCTTACAGGGCGCTGTGCAGGTAAACGCTGGTAGTACGCCACCTCACGTCGGCACAAAGGGCAAGCGGCGTCGTAGTAAACCACCAACTCCGCCGAGGGCGGGGTTGAATCGGGCTGCATATTGCTTTTTGGCATGGGTGCATCATGCCCAAACTGGCCCACGTCTGCCTGCCTGCTCGGGCTTGGCCCCAAGGCCCTCCAGGGCTGGCAGGGCTTGTGGCGGCTTTGGGCCTGCGCTGCGTACTATCATAGGCTTTGCTTTCCAAATAATCGGTGACCGACGCATGGACTCATTGACGCAGCTCGCCCTGGGAGCCGCCGTAGGGGTGGCGGTCTTGGGGCGTCGCACGGCGGCTTGGAAAGCCGCACTTTGGGGCAGATTTGCCGGCACGCCGCCCGACCTGGACGCATTGGTTGATCACGGCAACATCCCCAAAGCCTTGCGCTGGCTGGGCTGCCGCATCGCCCCTCTCACCGAACCTCCCCATTCTTCACTTGCCTCGCCATGAATGCCAAAAACGTCCTGGGCACGCCCCTGGTTGCCTGCTCCTATTCGCCCTTGACCGGCTACTTCCGCGACGGCTGCTGCCACACGCGCGAAGACGACACCGGCTCGCACGTGATCTGCGCCAAAGTCACCGCCGAATTCCTGACCTTTTCAAGCGCGCGGGGCAATGACCTGACCACCCCCAGGCCAGAGTGGCGCTTCGCGGGTCTGCAGCCAGGCGACCGCTGGTGCCTGTGCGCCCTGCGCTGGAAAGAGGCACTTGATGCGGGTGTTGCACCCCCCGTGGTCCTTGAAAGCTGCCACGAACGGGCGCTTGACTTCGTGAATCTGGAAGACCTGAAAGCACACGCTTGGGCCAAAGCCTGAACCTCTATGGCAAATGCAGCCCAACAAACGGACAGGCCCTTCAACCTGAGAAGGCGCTTCGCTATCACCAGCCTGGGCGTGATCTTTGCCATCGCGATTGGCTTGGGCTGGCTGCTATCGAGCATGCTGACCGACCGCATGCTTCGTCGCGAAGGCGAAGTCAGCATGGATTTCATCCAAAACCTCCTGGCCACCGACCAGTCCGGCAACTTTTTACGCCAGCCAGATGACCCTGACCTCCGCGCCCGCTTTTTGGGATCGATGGCGCATTTGTCTTCAATGACAGAGCCGGTGCGTGCCAATGCTTACTCTGCCAACGGAACGGTGGTGTGGTCCACTGACGAGACTCTAATCGGACAACGCGACGCCGACAACGACGAACGTGATGAAGCATTGAAGGGCCAACTGGTGGTTCACAGCGGCAAACTCGGCGCTTTGTCACCCGACAAAGCAGAACACGTCGGTTTGACAACCCCGTCCAACTACTATGTGGAAAGTTACATTCCCGTTTTCTTGCCGGGCACTTCCAACGTGCTGGGGGTGGTGGAGCTTTACAAGGTACCCCTGCAGCTCAACACTTTGATTCGGCAAGCCTTGCTGCAGCTGTGGTTGGCATGCGCTGCATCGGCTTTGTTTATTTTTTTGGCACTCAATGGCATGGTCGCACGGGCAGATCGGGTCATGCGGGAGCAGCAAACCCGCCTTTCAGAAGCCCAGGCCCTGTCCAGCGCCGTAGAACTGGCGGGCGCCGTTGCACACAATTTGCGCAACCCCTTGGCATCAATCCGCTCATCAGCAGAAATGCTGGACGACCCACACATAGCCGACAGCGAACGTCAAGAGCATTGCGACGACATCATGTCGTCGGTAGATCGGGCCAACCGCTGGATCACAGAATTGGTCAGAGTGTCCAACGCGCCGCAGTTGATGCTGACAGCGGTTGAGGTGGCTCCGCTTTGGCACGATTGTCAACAGGAGATGCAACCCGAAATGATCCGCCAAAGCGTGACTTGCCATATCACTGACATGCCGGCTCCACCCGTTAAGGCCAACGGGCCCATGTTGCGCCAAATTGCACTGAGTATTCTTGCCAATGCGATTGAAGCCATGCCCAACGGAGGGCCCATACAAGTCACATGGGAAACAAGCCAGGGCATGCTGCGCATGCACGTGACCGATGCCGGCACGGGCGTCAGTGAAAGTGCTCGCCGGGCGTTGTTCAGGCCCTTTTTCAGCACCAAAAGCGGCGGCTTGGGCATTGGTCTTGCCTTGGCACGCCGCACCTTGAAGCAGTGGGGCGGTCAGATTGACTTGGAGCCAATGCAGCCACTCGGCAGCCGCGTCACGCTTATTTTGCCCTTCGCCCCCCACCCCAGCAGCACACCCCACCATGGCCCAGATTCTGGTCATTGAAGACGAGCAAGTGCTCGCCAAAAATATTGCGCGATATTTTGAGCGCCAAGGTCACAGCGTGGCTGTGACACACGACGGTACCACAGGCCTGGACCTGGTGCGCCAACTACGCCCCGATGTGGTCATCGTGGACTTTCAACTCCCCGGCTTGAATGGGCTGGAGGTGATTCAAAAACTGCGTGAAACCGATACCGAACAGCGCATCGTTATGGTCACCGGGCATGGCAGCATCACTCTGGCAGTTGAGGCCATGAAGGCGGGGTCCATGGACTTGTTGACCAAGCCCTTGGCCCTGGCAACGCTCAATGAAGTGGTGCAACGCGCTTTGAAAGAGCTGTCAGACAAAAAAGTGTTGCAGTATTTGCGCGCCAAAGACGAACAACATGTCAGTGTGCACGCTCTGTTGGGCGAATCCACCCCCATTGTGGCGCTGCGCCAAATGGTGCAACTGGTGGCGCGGTCCGAACCCACCGATCAATCTACCGTGCCACCGGTGTTGATCTTGGGTGAGACAGGAACCGGAAAAGAACTGGTTGCCCGAGCGATACACCAAGCCGGCCCGCGCGGGAGCGGTCCCTTCATTGAGCTCAATTGCGCCGCTTTGCCTGCACACCTGGTCGAAGACGAATTGTTTGGGCACGAAAAAGGCGCCTTCACAGACGCCCGAACCCGCAAGGTAGGGCTGATCGAAGCCGCAGACGGGGGCGTTCTGTTCCTTGACGAAATTGGGGAGCTGGAACTTGCCTTGCAGGCCAAGTTGTTGCGTGTTCTCGAAAACCTGAAGGTGCGCCCGATAGGGGCTGTGTCAGACCGCAAGGTGAACGTGCGCATTGTGGCTGCGACCAACCGAGACCTGGCTGCCGAGGTGCAAGCGGGCCGCTTTCGCAGCGACATGCTCTATCGATTGAGCGTTTTCCAGATTCGGCTCGCCCCCTTGCGGGACCGAGGCACGGACGCTTTGGTACTGGCTGGGCATTTTTTGACTCAGTTGGCCCAGCGCTATGGCAAACAGGCCCCTCACCTCACAAAGGGCGCCCAAGATGCCATTCTTGCCTACCCGTGGCCAGGGAATGTGCGCGAGTTGCGCAACACCTTGGAACGCGCAGTGCTGCTGGACACCACGGGCCTCATCGACACCCCACAGCTGCACCTGACCCAAACAAGCAACTCGCCTGGCCATCTCAGCTCCCCGGGTGGGTCTTCTGGGGGCGCCCCCTCGCTGCTCGACCTGGAAAGACAGCACCTGCTTGCGGCACTGACCACACACGAGTGGAATGTCAGTTCCGCGGCCAGGGCCCTCAACGTAAGCCGGGACACCATGCGCTATCGCATGGCCAAACACCAATTGCAAAAAGATGGGTGATATCACCAAAGGCAGCCCACACCCGATTGGGTTATTTCACCCAATTCATCCAGAACGCAATTAT
>JBDKEX010000293.1:0-5070 GCA_039798985.1 Pseudomonadota bacterium
GTGCCTGACAACACCGAGTTTTGTGAAAGCCATGGCTGCTCGCCCCCCCGTATTGCGTACCGCTGACGCTGATTTTGAGGCCCAGTTCCAGGCGCGCCTGCATTGGTCGGCCGATACCGATGCCGCGATTGAGGACCGGGTGGCTGACATCCTGATCCAGGTGCAAATCCGGGGTGATGCAGCGGTGTTGGAATACACCCAGCGTTTTGACGGGGTGCGGGCCAGTGAAATGGCCGATCTGGAGCTGTCGCCATCCGAATTGAGGGCGGCTTTTGAATCGCTCCCGGTGGACCAAAGAACCGCGTTGCAAGCGGCAGCGAGCCGGGTGCGCCGCTACCACGAAGCGCAAAAGAAGGCATCCGGTGAGAGCTGGAGTTACCGCGACGAGGACGGCACGCTCTTGGGGCAAAAAGTCACACCCCTGGACCGCGTGGGCATCTATGTGCCCGGAGGCAAGGCCGCCTATCCCAGCAGTGTGTTGATGAATGCCTTGCCTGCGCAGGTGGCCGGTGTTTCAGAAATCATCATGGTGGTGCCCACGCCCCTCGGAGCGAAAAACCCCTTGGTGCTGGCGGCAGCGTACCTGGCCGGCGTCACGCGGGCTTTCACCATTGGTGGTGCCCAGGCGGTGGCCGCGTTGGCTTATGGAACCGCCACGGTGCCCAAGGTGGACAAAATCACGGGCCCGGGTAACGCCTACGTGGCCAGTGCCAAAAAGCGCGTGTTTGGCGCGGTGGGCATAGACATGATTGCTGGGCCCAGCGAGATCTTGGTGCTGGCCGACGGGACCACCCCCGCCGATTGGGTGGCCATGGACTTGTTCAGTCAGGCCGAGCACGACGAATTGGCGCAGAGCATTTTGCTGTGCCCAGACGCCGCCTACTTGGCAGCGGTGCAAGCATCGATTGACCGTTTGCTGCCCACCATGCCGCGTGCAGCCATCATTGAGAAAAGCCTGAACGGACGCGGCGCCCTGATTTTGACCCGCGACATGGAAGAGGCCTGCGAGATCAGCAACCGCATTGCCCCCGAGCACTTGGAGGTCAGCAGTCTGGACCCCCACCGTTGGGAGCCCTTGCTGCGCCACGCGGGAGCCATTTTCTTGGGTGCATACACCAGCGAAAGTTTGGGTGACTACTGCGCAGGCCCCAACCATGTTTTGCCCACCAGCGGCACCGCCAGATTCAGCTCGCCTTTGGGCGTGTATGACTTTCAAAAACGCAGCAGCTTGATCGAGGTCAGCGAAGCAGGGGCCCAGAAACTGGGGCAAATTGCCAGCGTGCTGGCCCATGGCGAGGGCCTGCAAGCCCACGCGCGCGCCGCCGAAATGCGCTTGAAATAAGCGCGGCTGCTCAGCCCTGTGCACCCAGGGTTTGCCGGTCTTCGAACACTTTGACCAAGGTTTGCAGCGTGGCGTTTACCGGCGTGGGCACGCCCAGGCGCCGTCCTTCGCGCACGATGTAGCCGTTGATGTGCTCTACCTCGGTGGTTTTGCCGCGCGCCAGGTCCCTTGCGGTCGAGGAACGCTGCGGCGCCATGCTCACCGCGATTTGGTGGACGGCGCTGGTCAAATCCGCTGGCAGGCTCAAACCTTTGGCCGTAGCAACCGCGAGGCATTCGGCCACCACCAGGTCAATCAAATCGCCCACCCCTTGGGTCTGGACCAATTTCCCGTAGGGTTGCTGGGTGATGGCAGACAAGGCGTTGTAGGCGCAGTTGATGACCAATTTGTTCCACAACGCCTCTGTCACGGCACCGGATCGCTCAACCGGAATCTGCGCGGCCTGACAGGCGGCCACAAAAGCATCGCAAACCGCCTCGGTGCCCAGTACCAATTCGCCTCGGCCGTTGTGCCGCACATGCCCCGGGCCTTCCATGCCCGCAGCCACGTACACCACGACAGGAACCACCTTTTGGCTCACCAAAGCCTGCAAACGCTCGGCATTGTCCACGCCGTTTTGCAGGCTGTACACCACGGCATCGGGCTTCAAAAAAGGCGCAATGGCGGCACCTGCAGATTCGGTGTCACCCGACTTGACGCAAAACAACACCGTGTCTGCGTGGCGAACCCAGGTCGAATCAGTTGATGCGCGGATGGGTATGTGAGCACGCCACTGCGCGGTTTCAAAAAACAGGCCGTGGGATTCGATAGCGGCCACATGGGCGGGTCGGCCAATCAAGGTGACATCGTGCCCGCCACGGGCCAGCAACCCCCCGTAGTAGCAGCCGACCGCGCCGGCCCCGAGTACGGCAATTTTCATGGCATCACGCCTGGGTGAGTTTGAACACCGCGGTGCTGGCCAACAGGTTGGGCCAGCGGCGCACTTCACGGCCTTCGTGAAGGCCAAAGCTGTCTGCCACGCGCAAACCATTGCGTTGCGCTAACACCTCAAAGTCGGCAAAGGTGCCCACGCGGATGTTGGGCGTGTCATACCACTGGTAGGGCAACCGTTTGGTCACCGGCATGCGGCCTTGCAGCACACTCAGACGGTTGGGCCAATGGGCAAAGTTGGGGAAGGCCACAATGCCGATGCGGCCCACCCGCGCGGTTTCGCGCAACATGGTTTCTGTGTTGCGCAGGTGCTGCAGGGTGTCGATTTGCAGCACCACGTCAAAACTGCTGTCGCCAAAAAGCGCCAAACCTTCGTCCAGGTTGAATTGCAGCACCTTCACGCCGCGTTGCAAGCAGGCAAGTACTTTGGCGTCGTCCAACTCAACGCCGTAACCCGTGCAGCCCTTGGTGCGCTGCAAAAAATCCATCAGGGCGCCATCGCCGCAGCCCAAGTCCAGCACGCGCGCTCCCTGGGGCACCAAGCGCGCAATCGATTCTTGTATCAAGTTGTCGCTCATGGCTGTGCCTCCAGCCCTTGGCCCACTTCGCGCACAAAATAGGCCCGCACAGCGGCCAAGTAACGCGGGTCGTCCAGCAAAAACGCGTCGTGGCCGTGCGGCGCATCGATTTCAGCGTAACTCACGTCGCGGTCGTTGTCGATCAACGCCTTGACGATCTCGCGGCTGCGGGCGGGGGAAAACCGCCAGTCTGTGGTGAAGCTGATGACCAAGAACTTTGCCTGGGCTTTCGCCAACGCATCGCTTAAGCGACCCCCACATTCGCGCGCTGGGTCAAAGTAGTCCAGCGCGCGCGTGATGAGCAGGTAGGTGTTGGCATCGAAGTATTCGCTGAACTTGTCGCCCTGGTAACGCAGGTAACTTTCGATCTGGAATTCCACCTCTTGGGTGGTGTACTGGTAGGCTAGGCGTTCCAATGAACCCAAATCGCCTTGTTCGGCCAGTGGCCTGAGCTTGCGGCCAAATTTCTCGTTCATCACGTCGTCGCTCAGGTACGTGATGTGCCCAATCATGCGGGCAATGCGCAGGCCGCGCCGCGGCAAGGTGCTGTGGCGCAGGTAGTGGCCGTTGTGAAAGTCGGGGTCGGTGGTGATGGCGCGCCGCGCCACCTCGTTGAATGCAATGTTTTCGGCGTTCAGGTTGGGCGCACTGGCCACCACAACAGCGTGTCGCACCCGGTCAGGGTATTGCAGGGTCCAGCTGAGCGTTTGCATACCGCCCAAACTGCCGCCCATCACCGCTGCCAGCTGGTAGATGCCCAAAGCATCCAGCAGTTGTGCTTGTGCGTTGACCCAGTCTTCGACCGTTACCACCGGGAAATCAGCGCCCCATGGCACACCGGTTTCAGGGCGCAAGTGTGTGGGACCTGAGGAGCCAAAGCATGAACCCAGGTTGTTCACGCCAATCACGAAAAACCGGTTCGTGTCCACAGGTTTGCCGGGCCCGATCATGTTGTCCCACCAGCCTTCGCTTTTGGGTATCGGCTGCCCGCTGGCGTCGGCATGCATGCCCGCCACGTGGTGCGACGCATTGAGCGCGTGGCATATCAACACGGCGTTGGACTTGTTGGCATTGAGCGTGCCATAGGTTTCGTAAACCAGTTCGTGGTGTGGCAACACCGCACCGTTTTGCAGGGTGAGTGGCCGGTCAAAACGCATCGTTTGGGGTGTGACGATCAAGTGATTCCACCTCGGGGCATGGCCCCACAAACAAAAACCCGGTGTCGCCAACACCAGAGACTGGGCGCGAAAACCGGGCGTCTCCTGTTTAGCGGCACTTTTAACGCGCCCGCAAGCTGGAAGCAAATCGGCGCCGTGCGCTTAGTATAAATACATTGGCCGCATTTTGGGTGGCCGCACCTGCTAGGAAAAAACATGTCTGATTTGATGGGCTTGGATGCCTTTTCGCCGCGCGAGGTGGCGCAACGCGTGGAAAACGTGGGCGTGGCCAAGGCGCACTTGCAGCTGGTGCCGCTGGCATTGTTGGGGGTGTTGGCCGGCGCGTTCATTGGATTGGGTGGCATGCTGTTTGTGTTGGTGCGCTCCGATCCCACCTTGGGTTACGCCACAGGGCAGTTGCTGGGCGGTGCGGTGTTTGCCTTGGGCTTGCTGATGGTGGTGGTGGCCGGGGCGGAGCTTTTCACCGGGAACAACTTGTTGGTGATGGCTTGGGCTGACCAAAAAATAAGCACCCGTGAGCTGCTGCGCAATTGGGCCGTGGTGGCGCTGTGCAACTTGTTGGGGGCGGCAGGCATGGCTTGGTTGGTGTTTGCCAGCGGCCATTTGGAGGGGAACGGTGCGGCCATGGGGCAGCAAGTGGTCAAGATCGCTTTGGCCAAACAAGCCCTTCCGTGGCACGAGGCCTTGGTAAAAGGCGTGCTTTGCAATATGTTGGTGTGTTTGGCGGTGTGGATGGCCATGGCGGGCCGCACCCTGGTGGACAAGGCGGTCGCCGTGATCGGACCGGTCGTGGCATTTGTGGCCGCGGGTTTTGAGCACAGCATTGCCAACATGTACTTTTTGCCGCAGGCCTGGCTTTGGCAACAGGCCCATGGCCTTGTGAACGACCAAGCGGCCGTGACTTGGGTGGGCATGTTGCACAACTGGGGGCCTGTGATTTTGGGCAACGTGGCGGGCGGGAGTTTTTTGGTGGCAGGCGTGTATTACCTGATTTACCGCCGCTACCCGCCGGTTGCGTGACCAGCGGTTTTGCAACCAAAGT
>JBDKEX010000294.1:0-2968 GCA_039798985.1 Pseudomonadota bacterium
GGGCAAACGGTTTGCCCCGCGCTTCTATGGCGTTTGTGGGCGATGTGATGCTGGCCGACGGCCCCGGCCGGGCCATGCGAAGGGGCGTGGATCCGTTTGCCGATTTTGCGCAAATTCTCCAGAAAACCGATATTCGAATTGCCAACCTGGAATGCGTGGTCGCTGCGGGGGGTTCGCCTGTGGCGGGCAAGCCCTGGACCTTTCGAGCCAGCCCCCGCGTGTTGCCTGTCCTCAAACGCCACTTCGATGTGATGGCGCTGGCCAACAACCACACACTGGACTACGGCCCCCAAGCTTTTGTGGAAATGTTGGGGCATTTGGAGCGGGGCGGTCTGAGTTACGTGGGCGGTGGACGCAACGCTGCTCAGGCGCATTCGCCATTGATCATCGAACGCAATGGCTTGAAGATTGCCCTGCTTTCGTACAACGAATTTTTCCCGCGCAACTTTCAGGCAGAAGCCAACCGCCCCGGTGTGGCATGGAACGAAGACGCCTTTGTTGTCCACGACATAGCTCGCGCCCGCGCGCAGCACGGGGCCGACCTGGTGATTCCCTTCATGCACTGGGGGCAGGAATACACCAGCCTGGCCAATGAGCGGCAACGCCGCCTGGCCCGACTGATGATTGATGCCGGTGCCGACGCTGTGGTGGGCGGCCACCCCCACGTGACGCAAGACACCGAGACTTACGCAGGCAAACCCATTATTTACAGCCTGGGCAACTTTGTGTTCGACGGATTTTCTGAAGACGCTGCCAAAACCGGCTGGCTGCTGACCATGGAGCTGGACAAACAAGGCGTGAGCGCCTGGCGCACCCGAGTGGCCCACATGAACAAATCAGGCATACCCCACTTGGACCGCAAGGCTTTGGGCGACTGCTGGAAGCGGGGCGACGCCCTAGCAAGTACTTGCCCAGCTTCCGGGCTATAATGTTCGGCTTTGCTGGCATCATCCTCAAACATCAAGGAACATTATCATGGCAACCAAGCCGAAGAAAAAGAACCCTCGCCTGGCGTCTGGCCGCAAACGCGCTCGCCAAGACGTCAAGCTGAACGCAGCCAACACTTCGCTGCGCTCCAAGTACCGTACCGCTGTCAAGAACGTTGAAAAAGCTGTTCTGGCCGGCGACAAAACCAAAGCTGGCGAATTGTTCGCCAAAATGCAACAAGTGGTTGATATCGTTGCCGACAAGGGCATCTTCCACAAAAACAAGGCTGCTCGCGACAAGAGCCGCCTGTCAGCCAAGGTCAAGGCCCTGGCTGCTGCTTAAGCCGCAGCACTTTTCAAGCCCGGGTTTGCTCTGTTAAGAAAAAACCCGCCGTTTGCACCGGGTGCGCTGCCAGCAAAACAGCCTCACCGCAACAAAAAAGCCGCTTTCATCGAGCGGCTTTTTTGTTGGAAAAAATCTTGCTAAAACCTGTTGTCGGGGATCAAGCAAGCCTCGACCACTTGCAGGTGGTTGTCTTTGGCAAAATTCATCAGGAAGTCCCAGGCCATAACGTCGTAGTCGCGCAGTTCGTTGTTGACCACAACGCATTTGACGCCGTTGATGACCTTGGGAATGCACCACGGCGAATAGCTCAGGTGCGCGCCAGGCACTTTGCCCCCGGGGTGGAATTGACTCATCACGCCCGCCAAGCGCTCGGCCCAATCGCTGGGGCGAAAGGTCCTGCCTTCGTGGGTTATGCCTTGGATGAAGACTTCTTTGGCGGAGGATGAGACCATCGGGTAGAGGCCCTAAGAAACGGATGAATTCGCCGAGTTGGAGGATCGCTCGCGCAGCGCTCAAAGCTTTAAATTGTATCTTATATAAGACTTGCACACGGTAAAAACCCTAGCCCAGTGCAGGCCACGCCTGCGCTGTGGACCGTGTTGGACCGTGTTGGACCGTCTGTGTTTATAAAGCAAAGTCTGGGCCTAAAATGCACGTTCAGCGGCCCGCCTAGCACTGGGCCGCATTTGTTTTGGCTTTTTCGGATGTTGCCCATGCCCACTGCTACCGCCCTCGACCAACCCCACGTGATGAACACCTACGGCCGCCTGCCGATCGCGCTGTCGCATGGCCGAGGCTGCCGGGTGTGGGATGTGAATGGCAAGTCCTACCTGGACGCCCTGGGCGGCATTGCCGTGAACACGTTGGGGCACGCACACCCCAAGCTGGTGCGCGCACTGCAAGACCAAATCGGCAAGCTGATCCACACCAGCAATTACTACTACAACCCCGCCACCGAGCAGCTGGCCGCCATGCTGGCGCAACGCTCGGGCATGAGCAACGTGTTTTTTTGCTCCACCGGCCTGGAAGCCAACGAAGCCGCACTGAAGCTGGCCCGCAAGTTCGGGCACGACAAGGGCATTGAAAACCCGCAAATCGTGGTGTACGAAAAGGCATTCCATGGCCGGTCCATCGCCACCCTGTCGGCCACTGGCAACCCCAAGGTGCAGGCGGGCTTCGGCCCCTTGGTCGAGGGCTTTATACGGGTGCCCATGAATGACATTGAGGCGATCCGCAAGGCCACGGCCGACAACCCGAATGTGGTGGCGGTGTTTTTTGAAGCCATCCAGGGCGAAGGCGGGGTCAACCCCATGAGCACCGACTACATGCAGCAGGTGCGGGCTCTGTGCGACACCAACGACTGGTTGTTGATGATCGATGAAGTGCAATGCGGCATGGGGCGCACTGGCAAATGGTTTGCCCACCAATGGGCGGGCATCGTGCCCGACGTGATGCCCTTGGCCAAAGGCCTGGGCTCGGGTGTGCCGATTGGCGCTGTGGTGGCAGGGCCCAAGGCAGCCAACATTTTCGCGCCAGGCAACCACGGCACCACTTTTGGCGGCAACCCGCTGTCTATCCGTGCGGGCCTGGAAACCATACGCATCATGGAGGAAGACGGCTTGCTGGAAAACGCGGCCAAGGTCGGTCTCCACCTGCAAACAGCGCTGGTCACGCAACTCATGCATGTCAAGGGCGT
>JBDKEX010000295.1:0-7242 GCA_039798985.1 Pseudomonadota bacterium
CCGCCCAGATGCGCGATGAAGCCACCACCGCCAAACCCAGCAAGCTGTAGAAGAAGGTGATGGCTGCGCCCGAATGGCCTTGGTCACGCAACAGCGCAATCACAAAAGTCATGTAGCCGATGTAGCCCACACCAAACAGGCTGTACCCCGCCAGTGCGGGTGTCAAACGCCAGAGCGAGGGTGGGTGCAACGGAGCCCCCACGCCCGACGCGCTTGAGGCACCTGCCGCGTTGGCCGCCCTCATGTTTTGGTGTTGCAAGGCCTTGGCCACCCAGGCCAGTACCCAAGTGGCCAAACCACACAGGCCCGCCAGCCACCACCAGGCCCAAACCCAGGCATGCGAACGCGCTGCCATGGCTTGCAACACCCAGGGCACCGACACCGCCGAAGCGACTATGCCCCAACCGGTGCCCCCATAGTACAAACCCAGCAGCAGGCCACTGCGGTGCGGCCAATGCACACCCAAACGAGCGGCCAACAGCCCCCCTGCAATAAACACCCAGGCACTGGCCCATCCCGCCAGCAGCCTTTGCACCATCAGCGGTGTGGCGTCTACGAAAAAACCACTGCCCGCCATGAACAAACTCGCCAGCACTGAACCCAGCAGCAGCAAACGCTCGGGGCCCAGCCGGCGCATCAGCCAAGGCGTGCTCAGTGCCCCCAGCAAATACCCCATGGCGTTGAAGGTGTTCATGGCCCCAGCCAGGGTGTAAGTCCAGCCCAAGTCCAGCCGCATGGGGGGCAGCAACAAGCCATAGGCAAACCGGGTGATGCCCAAAGACACCGCAGCACCCAAAGAAAGGGCCAGGGCCAACACCAAAGCACTGCGCTCGGTAGCAGGCGGCAAAGGCAAAGCGGGCCCCTCAGGCAAGCTGGGCATGGTTGCTCTTTCTGCGAAAAAAACCTTGGGGCAGCTGCATATTGCTCAGGGCTTCCAGCGCTTGAGCGTCAACGCATTCGTCACCACGCTCACCGAACTCAATGCCATGGCTGCACCGGCCACCACCGGGTTGAGGTAGCCCAGCGCAGCCAAGGGAATACCGGCCACGTTGTACACAAAAGCCCAGAACAGGTTTTGGCGGATTTTGCTGACCGTTCGGCGCGAAATGTCCAGGGCCGCCGCCACCAGCTGCGGGTCACCCCGCATCAAAGTGATGCCAGCCGCGTGCATGGCCACATCTGAACCCCCATGGGCACGGCCCATGGCAAGCCCAACATCAGCAGCGGCCAGGGCCGGTGCATCGTTCACACCGTCACCCACCATGGCCACACAGTGCCCGCCCGCCTTGAGTTCAGCCACCCGAGCGGCTTTGTCGCCAGGCAGCACCTCGGCCAACACCTCCCCTTCGTTGGGTCGCAAGCCCAGGCGGATGGCCATGGCCTGCGCTGCGCCTCTGTTGTCGCCCGAGATCATGACCAACTTCAGTCCCCGCGCACGCAGCTCTGCCACGGCTTGGGCGGCACCGGGTTTGGGTTCATCGGCAAACGCCAACAGGGCCAAGGGCAGCACTTTGGCGGTTGAGCCAAGGGCCGTTTCAGTTTGCCCCATGGCCAGCACTGACACGGTGGCACCTTCGGCTTGCAAGGCCTGGGCCTGCTCGGCCAAAGCCCCCAATGACAGCCCCAATTCCTCCATCCAACGCAGGCTCCCCACGTAGATCCATGTCCCCTGTACCCGACCACGGGTCCCCCGCCCCGGCACAGACTGCACATCGTCTGCGGTTTGGGCGTCGGTGGAGGCCTTGCCCGCCGCCTGCACCACCGCACGCGCCAAAGGGTGTTCGCTTTTTGCCTGCAAAGCAGCTGCGGCTTGCAATGCACTGGCTTCATCCACCCCGGTTGCCGCCAACAGTTTGACCAAGCGGGGCTCGCCCACGGTGAGGGTGCCGGTCTTGTCAAAGGCCACCGTGTCCACCTGGTAGGCCACCTCCAGGGCTTCGGCATCTTTGATGAGGATGCCGTACTTGGCGGCCACACCTGTCCCGGCCATGATGGCCGCGGGTGTGGCCAAACCCAGGGCGCAGGGGCAGGCTATGACCAGCACGGCGACCGAGTGCAACAGGGCAGCTTCCAGC
The DNA here is from genome assembly GCA_039798985.1 of Pseudomonadota bacterium. Lineage (GTDB taxonomy): Bacteria > Pseudomonadota > Gammaproteobacteria > Burkholderiales > Burkholderiaceae_C > JBDKEX01. The sequence goes on from JBDKEX010000295.1 coordinate 2,076, forward strand.
GGCGCCCCTTGCCAAAACCACCACAACAGAAAAGTGAGCACCGCCACCAACAGCACTGCGGGCACAAAAACGGCGGCCACTTTGTCTACCATGCGCTGCAAAGGTGGTTTGGCGGCCTGTGCATCCTGCACCAAACCAATGATGCGTTGCAACACACTTTGTGTGCCCACCGCCGTTACTTGTATTTGCACCGCGCCGTCGCCATTGAGGCTGCCGCCGGTCACGCTTGAACCCTTTTCCTTGGGCACGGGCATGGGCTCACCGGTCAGCATGGATTCATCCACCTGGGTTTGCCCCTCCAGCACGGTGCCGTCGGCTGGCATGCGTTCGCCGGGCAACACCAACAAGCGATCGCCGGGCAACAATTCAGCCACGGGCACATCGGATTGCACTTCGCGCTTGATGCCATCGGGCAGCAAATGGGCGGTTTCGGGGCGCAAGGCGTGCAAAGCCCGAATGGCCTCGGTGGTTTGGCGTTTGGCACGCGACTCCAGCCATTTGCCCATCAGCACCAAGGTGATGACGATGGCTGACCCTTCGTAATACAGGTGCACCATTTCGTCGGGTTCAGCCTTCCACCACAGCCAGGTGCTCAAAGCCCAACCTGCGGTGGTGCCTATGGCCACCAGCAATTCCATGTTGCCTGTGTAAGCTTTCAAGGCATGCCACGCCGCCTTGTAGAAACGGGCGCCCAGCACAAACTGCACCGGCGTGGCCAGGGCAAACTGCCACAGCGCAGGCAGCATCCAATGCTTGCCAAGTGCATTCCCTGCCATGGGCAGGGCCAATGGCAGGGACAGCAGCATCCCCAACACCACAGGCCAGGCATCACGCGGCAAACCCAAGAACTGCTCGGACAGGGCTTGGTCCGCTGCATCCAAGGGGCGCGGCTCGTAACCGGCGTCGCGTATGGCCCGCTGCACACGGGCAGCCATGGGCACCTCGTCGTTTGACAAGGTTGTTTTTGCGGCCAACCAACTGACACGTGCGGTCTCAGTGGCCAAGTTCACGGTGGCTTCCTGAACGCCAGGCAGCTTCTTCAAGGCTTTTTCTACCCGGGTGACACAAGACGCGCAGGTCATGCCACCCACGCCCAAGTCCAACTCACAAAGGGCCGCGTCGTCCTGAGTTGGGGCATCGGTTTTGATGTGTGTCATAAGAAATCCACTGGAATTCCACAATCCCGCGAAAACAGTAAAAAATAAGCTTTTACACCCACACAAGAGGATTGAACACCATGCAACACATTTTTACCGTGACCGGCATGACCTGTGGCCACTGCGAAAAGGCCGTGACCCAGGCGGTCAAGACCGTGGACCCCCAAGCCCAGGTGGTGATTGACCGCAGCCACAACCAAGTCAGCGTTGAATCGACCCAAAGCCCGCAAGCCTTGGCCCACGCGATCCAAGAGGAAGGCTACCAAGTCGTGGCAAGCACTTGACACACAACTTTACACAACAGCGGCACGGGCGCTGCAAGCGCGTTACACAGGCTGTTCAAACTTGCGTTCATTCCTTCTTCACTGTTTCATAGGGGAACAGAGCAGAAAGGAAGTTTGAAAGGAATTTCCATGAACCGCTATACCCGTCGACTGATTGCTGTGAGTGCTGCCGCTTTGTTGGGTGGCGCGTCTTTGGTGGCCATGGCCAGCCCAAAAGGGGGCGAAGGCTGCGGTGGCAAAGACCACGGCGCACGTTCGGAAAAAATGCAGCAGCGCATGGCTGCACGCCAAACCGAACTTAAAACAGCGCTCAAGTTGACCCCTCAACAAGACGCTGCATGGGCACAGTACCAGCAAGCCATGACGCCTCCTAAAGGCATGGGCATGAACATGGACCACGCCGAAATGGCCAAACTGACAACGCCTCAACGTCTGGAAAAAATGCAAGCCATGCACCAAGAGCACCAAACCCAAATGAACCAGCGCTTGCAAGCCACCAAAACCTTTTACGCAACCCTGAGCCCCGAGCAACAAAAGGTGTTTGACCAACAACACGAACGCCAAGGCCACCACGACAAGCGCCGCGGCGGTGAGAAAGAGGGGCACAAAGGTCATCAGAGCTGACAGTCCCCAGGCTTTTGGGCCTGTTGACAGCAAAAACCACCCCAGCGGGTGGTTTTTTTTTCATGTTCCAACTTCACAACGTTGTGAATAACTTTATAACAACCCATGTGTTATCCACAGGACTGTGTAAAAGTTCTGGGTTGTTCAAAGCCGACGCGTGACAAACACACCCACTTTGCACACTGTTTCAGGGCAGACAACCCTTTGTTTTCAAAAGCAAAAAGGCACCTTTCCACACAAACCGGTGCGCTCTACTACTACGACTAATTTTTAAAACCTAGAAACACAAGAATAAGAACAGTGAGCGCTTGCCGACATTTTTGAGACATGGCAACAGACTGGTAAGATGCCGTCTTTCCAGCAATCTTGGACCATGTCATCAGCACCCACTGGGAGCATCCCGCAGTCTTTTGAAATCAAAAGCGCCGAACTGGCGCTGGTGAGCCTGTTGCTGAAATCCGTTCAGATCGATGTTTTGGCACAAGATTTGCAACACAGGTTTGGAGACAGCCCCGATTTTTTTGACCAGGATCCTTTGCTGATTGACTTTTCAGCGGTGTCGGCAGAAGCGGAGTCTTTGGATTTCAAGGCTTTGCTGCAGCTGCTCAAACAACACATGCTGGTGCCTGTGGCTTTCAAGGGTGCGAATGAAAAACAAGCCAAAGCGGCGTTGAAGGCTGGTTTGGCCCGCGCCGATGATGCTTTGAACCCACCGCCAGCGCCCCGCCTTGCGAGCGAGCCTGCAGCAGCCCCTGTGGCCATGCCGGTGGCAGAAAACTTGCCGGCTTTGGTGGTGGAAAAGCCCTTGCGTTCGGGTCAGCAGGTGTATGCCCGTGGCCGGGATTTGGTGGTCATGGCCATGGTCAACCCGGGTGCTGAAGTGATTGCCGATGGGCATATTCATGTGTACGCGCCTTTGCGAGGCAAAGCGATTGCCGGAGCGCGTGGGTTTGCCGATGCGCGCATTTTTGCGCAAAGCATGGAAGCCCAATTGATTTCGATTGCGGGTGTTTACCGCACCAGCGAAACCCCTTTGCCCGACAACGTGTTGGCCCAACCGGCCCAGGTGAGGTTGCAAAGCGGGCCCGACGGCGACAAGCTGATCCTTGAACCCTTGAACTGATGAATTGAAAGCGTTAAGCACATGGCCAAAATCGTTGTTGTGACCTCGGGCAAAGGCGGTGTGGGCAAAACCACCACCAGCGCCAGCTTTGCCACCGGCCTGGCCCTCAAGGGCTTCAAAACCGTCGTTATCGATTTTGATGTGGGTTTGCGCAACCTGGACCTGATCATGGGTTGCGAGCGGCGGGTGGTGTATGACTTTATCAACGTCATCCACAACGAAGCCAACCTGAACCAAGCCCTGATCAAAGACAAGCAGTGCGACAACCTGTTTGTGTTGGCCGCCAGCCAGACCCGCGACAAAGACGCCCTGACGCAAGACGGTGTGGAGCGTGTGCTCAACGACCTGGCCGGCATGGGCTTTGATTACATTGTGTGCGATTCGCCCGCGGGTATTGAAACCGGGGCCTTGATGGCCATGCATTTTGCCGACGAAGCCTTGGTGGTGACCAACCCAGAGGTTTCCAGCGTGCGCGACAGCGACCGCATTTTGGGTATGTTGGGCAGCAAAACCAAACGTGCCATTGAAGGCGGTGAACCGATCAAGGAGCACTTGCTGATCACGCGTTACAACCCCAGCCGGGTGCAGGACGGTCAGATGCTGTCGCTGGAAGACATCCAGGACATTCTTCGCATCAAGCTGATTGGCGTGATCCCGGAAAGCGAAAATGTGCTCCAGGCGTCCAACCAAGGCACGCCCGCGGTGCATTTGGCAGGGACCGATGTGTCTGAGGCCTACAAAGATGTGATTGAGCGGTTTACAGGCACGGACAAGCCCTTGCGCTTTATTGAGGCCGAGAAAAAGGGTTTCCTCAAACGCCTGTTTGGGGGGAAGTAAGGCATGTCGTTTCTGTCTTTTTTGTTGGGCGAAAAGAAGCAAACCGCTTCGATTGCCAAAGACCGGCTTCAAATCATTCTGGCGCACGAGCGTGCGGGCCGCAACGCCGCCGAGCCCGACTACCTGCCTGCCTTGCAGCGCGAACTGGTCGCTGTGATCAGCAAGTACATCAAAATCAACCCAGACGATATCAAGGTGCAGTTGGACCGCCAAGACAACCTGGAAGTGCTGGAAGTCAAAATCGAATTGCCTGACGCCCGCTGAGGCCTTTGGCTGGGTGGTTTACCGCGAAAAGCGGATTTTCATGGCCAAAATGCCACACGCCAGCACCAAAGTAATGCCGTTGGAGATGATGATGGGCCAGGCACCCAGGTGAAAACCGTAAACGGTCCACAAGGTGATGCCCACAGTGAAGGCGCTGTACATGCCCAGCGAAATGCCTGACACATCGCGGGTTTTCCAGGTGTGCCAGGCTTGTGGCAGGAAGGAAGCGGTGGTGAGCACCGCCGCCACAAAGCCCAAAATATCGATCCAGAATGTAGACATGGTTATTGACCGGTGAATTGCGGTTTGCGGCGTTCTGCAAAAGCGCGTCTGCCTTCGGCAAAGTCAGAACTGCGGGCGGTGAGTTCTTCACGCTCGCGCAGTTTTTCCGCATGCCAAATGCCGGTGCTGATCTCGTTGAGTGATTGTTTGGTGCTTTGAACCGCCAGGGGCGCCAGAGCAAGAATGTCCTGGACCAAGGCGTTGACGCTGCCGTCAAACACCTCGGGTGCGCACACCGCTTCGAGGCAGCCGGTTTGCCACAGTTGTGTGGTGGAAAAAGGGCGGGCCGTTAAAAATGCGCGCCGCGCCGCAGAAGGCCCCATGCGTGTCAAGTAGCGTTGCAAGCCTGTGGGGTAGTAGTGCAGGCCCAGCGCAGTGGCCGGCATGCGCAGTTCCACGCCGTCGAGTGCAATTCGCAGGTCGCAGGCCAAAAACAGGTCGGTGGCGCCGCCATAAACACTGCCATTGAGGGCGCAAATGGTCACTGGGCGCAGCTGTGCCAGGGCATTGGGGACTTGCTCAAAAAACTGGGAAGCGTGGGTATCGGTGTCAAAACCGCCTATGTGGTAACCCGAGCAAAACACCGGGCGGGGCTG
>JBDKEX010000296.1:0-5466 GCA_039798985.1 Pseudomonadota bacterium
GTGTCCGACTGGCTGGCAAAACTGATCGGGTACAACTTCTGCAAATCGGCGCCCAGCACCGGCGACGACATCACGCCTTCGCGCGCCTTCATCCAGTTGTAGTTGCCTTTGACGGTGTTGATCTCACCGTTGTGCGCCACATAGCGGTACGGGTGTGCCAGCGGCCACTCAGGGAAAGTGTTGGTAGAAAAGCGCTGGTGCACCAGGCCAAGAGCAGACACGCAACGCGGATCCTGCAAATCGAGGTAATACGTACCCACTTGATCGGCCAGCAGCAGGCCCTTGTACACCACGGTACGGCTGCTCATGCTGGGCACGTAGTATTCGCCGCTGTGCTTCAAGCCCAGAGCCTGGATGTTGGCACTGGCCGTCTTGCGAATCACGTACAACTTGCGCTCCAACGCGTCCTGCACAATGATGTCGTTGCCACGGCCAATGAACACTTGGCGCATCACAGGTTCTTTCTCGCGAACCATGGGGGACATGGGCATGTCCAGGTTGACCGGCACGTCGCGCCAGCCCAGCAGCACCTGACCTTCTGCCTTGATGGCACGCTCCATCTCTTGCTCGCAAGCCAGGCGGGATGCATGCTCTTTGGGCAAAAACACAAAACCGACGCCGTACTCACCGGCAGGCGGCAAAGCAACGCCTTGCTTGGCCATTTCTTCGCGGTACAGCTGGTCCGGAATTTGGATCAGCAAACCCGCACCATCCCCCATCAACGCATCGGCACCCACGGCACCGCGGTGGTCCAGGTTTTCCAAAATCTTGAGGGCCTGCCCCACAATGGCGTGGCTTTTCTGGCCCTTGATGTGGGCAACAAAACCCACGCCGCAAGCGTCGTGTTCTTGGGCAGCGTCATACAGACCGTGCTGTTGCAGCTGCGCGATTTCGGTGGAACGGGTCACGCCTTACTCCTAAAACAATGCATGAATTTGACTAGCATATTGCATTGCAGCAATTATGCCAAGCGGAATAAAAGGGGTCAGAACATAATTTAATACAACACAAACAATACGCCCCATATTAAGGGACAGATCATTTTGCAAGTTGGGGACGCCCTGCTTTCTGCTTGGTCACCCGCCTCGGGGTGACTTCCGCCAGCGCTTGGACGAACGCATCGCTGCCGAAGGCCCAACCCTTCAAAGTGGCGTCGGTCAGGGCTTGAGACCATGACGGTGCCACGCCCCGGCGCACAAGGCCCGCATAGGCAGCCTCGCGGGCAAAAGGCGTGTTACCCAGCGCCCAAACTTCAGGGGGCACGCTCAGCCAACGGTCGTTTCGTGCGCCAATGTAGTGCCCGTGACTGGACCACGCGTACTGCTCTGGTGCTTGAACAACCCCCGCCCGCACCGGGTTGAGGTCGAAGTAGACCATGCACCCCAGCACCGCACTCACCGGGTCAATCACCGTCGCCCGAAACCGCCCTTCCCACAAAGTACCGGTTCGGCCATGGCGCAAGTTAAAGCGCCTTACATATGTGCGCCCCACCGCTTGCATCAAGGTGCTCAAGGCCTGTGCGGTGGGCGGGTTCGCCAACAGGTGCACATGGTTGTCCATCAGCACATAGGCGTGTACCTGTACCTTACAAGCCTGCGCCTGCTCGGCCAGCAATTGAAGAAACAAGCCCTTGTCAGTCGCGTCCACAAAAACCGGTTGCCGGTTGTTGCCTCGCCAGATCACATGGTGGGGCAGACCCGGAACACACAGACGAGGCAAACGCGACATTCGGAAGCCTTAACGTGCCACAGGCGAATTCACGGGCGGCAAGCGGTCTATCAAACGCTGCAATGCCACAGCCAAAGCAACGCCTGCTACCGAACAGGCGCCTGTGACCCAAGCCGTGTACTGCCACCCCCCGGCCCGAGCTGCAATCCAGGCCACCAAAGGCGGCCCTGAAAACTGCCCCAAAGAGGACAACTGTTGCACCCAACCCACCGTGGTGGAAACCGTGTGCGCAGTGGGCGCCAACCGTACCGCCAACCCAAAAAGCGTACCCGGAATCAAGCCCCCCACCGCCGAAAACAACAACACCGACGCGTATTGCACGGCTGCGTTGGCTCCGCTGCCAAAAGCGCCATAAGCCCCCAAACCCATAGACGCGTACGCGAACGCCAACACCCGAACAGGTTCCGCACCTTGGGCAAGCAACCGCCCCGCCAAGACGTTGCCAACAATATTGACCCCGGCGGCCAGGGCGCTCAACAAACCCACGGCTGCCACAGGCCAACCCGCCTCGGTGTAAACAGTGGGCAAAAACCCGACAACAGCCAGCCACTGCCCCGAATACATCAAAAACGCCAAGGCAACCAACCAAGGACCGGGTGCCGACAAGGTTGAACGCAACCGCTTCAGCATAGAAACGTCAGAAGGTCGGCCCCGCTCTGGGTCAGCCGGTACAAATACGCCAACCAACCAGCCCAGACCCGCACTCACCAGACCCAAAACCACCCATGCGGCCCTCCAGCCAAACAACTCGTAAAACCCAGGCCCCAGCAAAAGCCCCAGAGCAGCCCCCAGGGGCATATACGCGCCCCACAAACCCAGTGTCTTGCTCACGGCACGACCATCGCGAACAATGCGACGCAAAACGCCAGGCGCCGGCAACACCGCCAACAAAAAACCAAAGCCTTCCAGCACCCGGCTGAGCAGCAAGCCTTGCACGCCAGACACAAAACCGCCCGCGCAACTGGCCAGCGCCAACAAACCCAGCCCGGAACACATCACACGTTTGGGTCCCAAGCGATCGGCCACCATGCCCACGGGTGCACCCAGCAGCATTCCTGCAATTTGCACCACCGCTAGCAAGAAGCCCGCCTCCACCAAAGTAACGCCCAAGGTCTCGCGCAAAATAGGTATGGCGGGGGGCAGCTTGCCCACATGCATGGCCGCGGCCACGCCCATGGCCACCACCAAAGCCGCTTGGCGGGCGGGTGCGTTCACACAAACACCTTGGAACCCGTTAGCCGCTCATGCTCTTTGATGGCAAAGCGATCGGTCATCCCGGCTATGTAGTCGGCCACCTGCCGTTTTATCGAAACCTCCACCCCACTCAAGCGCCTGTGAGCTGGCATGAGATGCGGTTCGCTGCAATAGGCCGCGTACAGGTCCGTGACCACGCGGCGGGCCTGCACTGTGGTCTGCATCACCTGGGGGTGTCGGTACAGGTTGTGCATCAAAAAGCGCTTCAAATCCGCCGACTGTTGCTTCATTTCAGCAGAAAAGCACACGAGTACCGGGGCCAGCGCTACGTCAGCCGGCACCGCCACGCCCAGTTGTTTGATGGCTGCACAGGTGGCGTCGATCACGTCATAGACTTGCGCGCTCAACATGCGCCGCACCACTTCATACAACAAACGCCGCCCCTGCAAGTTGGGGTGATGGTTCAACGTCGTCTGCAGGAACCGCTCAAACAAAGGAACCACACGCAGCTGCTCTATCGACAAAAGACCGGAGCGAACCCCGTCATCGATATCGTGGGCGTTGTAGGCAATTTCATCGGCCAGATTGCACAGCTGCGCTTCCAGCGACGGGGATGTACCGTTCAAAAACCGTGCACCGACACCCTTCGGCTCCACCCTTTCCAGCCACAGGGCGTTGGCCCGCGAACAATGTTTGAGTATGCCCTCGCGGGTTTCAAAGCACAGGTTCAAGCCGTCGAAATCGGGGTAGCGTTCCTCCAACTCGTCCACCACACGCAGACTTTGCATGTTGTGCTCAAAACCGCCGGCAGGCTCGTTTGGTGTGGGCGCGTCGTTTGCACCGTGTGAAGCAACTTCACCCGCCTGATGCATGCACGCGTTCAAAGCATCTTGGCCCGCATGGCCAAATGGGGTGTGCCCCAAGTCGTGTGCCAGGGCGATGGCCTCCACCAAGTCCTCATTCAAGCCCAAGCTTCGGGCAATGCTGCGCCCCAATTGGGCCACTTCCAAGGAATGGGTCAAGCGGGTTCTGAAAAGGTCGCCCTCGTGGTTCAGAAATACCTGGGTTTTGTAAACCAACCGCCTGAACGCCGTGGAATGGATAACCCGGTCTCGGTCGCGCTGAAAATCGCCTCTAGTGGGTGCTGGCGGTTCAGGCACCCTCCGCCCACGGCTGGCGTTGTCGTGGCTGGCATAGGCGGCCAGAGACACGATCAAACCTTACGCACAACAAGCGTTGATCACTTCGGCCACCGTGCTGTCTGGCGCCCCCTGCACCACCGCACGCCCTTGGTCCGTGACCAAAACAAATTTGATCTCGCCGGCCTCTGCCTTTTTGTCCACCCTCATCAACTCCAAATACCTGGCCACGTTGTTGGCAGGGTCCAACACGGGCGCCTTGACCGGCAAGCCTGCAGCTACAACCAGTACCTTCAAGCGGTCGGTTTTTGCAGCAGACAAGAGACCCATGCGACGCGACAAATCGGACGCCATGACCATGCCACAACCAACTGCCTCTCCGTGCAGCCACGTGCCATACCCCATACCGGTTTCTATGGCATGGCCAAAGGTGTGCCCAAAATTGAGGATGGCGCGCAAGCCGGTTTCGCGTTCGTCTTGCCCCACCACAGCCGCCTTGATTTCACAACTTCGGCTTACCGCGTAAGCCAGGGCGTCGGGCTTTCCCACCACCAGATCCGGCAGGTAGGCTTCAATCCAGTCCAAAAATGCCAAATCGTAAATCGGCCCGTACTTGATGACCTCGGCCAAACCCGCACTCAACTCTCGGGCGGGCAAAGTTGCCAAGGTGTCCAGGTCGCACACCACACGAACCGGCTGGTAAAACGCACCAACCATGTTTTTGCCCATGGGGTGGTTGATGGCGGTTTTGCCACCCACCGAGGAGTCCACCTGCGCCAGCAAAGTGGTAGGCACCTGCACAAACGGCACCCCACGCATGTAACAGGCCGCGGCAAAGCCCGTCATGTCACCCACCACACCGCCGCCTAGGGCAAACAACACGGTTTTACGGTCGCATCCCCTGGCCAGCAAGGCATCAAACACCCGGTTCAACGACTCCCAGGTTTTTTGGGATTCACCGTCTGGCAACACAACGGTGTGCACCGCTTGGTAATGAGCGCCCAAAACCGCAGCCAAACGTTGGGCGTAGAGTGGACCCACCACCTCGTTGGTCACAATCATCGCGGCGGCGGCTTGGGGCAAACCCGCCCAAGTGTCGGGGTTGTCCAGCAGTCGTTGCCCAATCAGAATCGGGTAACTGCGATCGGCCAGATCGATTTGAACGGTGTGAATTGGTGTTTGAAGACTTGCGCTGCCCATGACGCAAGTGTAACGAGTGTGTTGGCAACCGCCAGCAAACCTGAAACGGGACTACCCGGCAGACTGCGGAAAGGTCCCGGCAAGATCCAACTGCATGGCAATCATATTGACCAAGGTAGGCACGGACGGGCGACCCGTCTCAATCACGAAATGCGCCGACTCGCGATAAAGCGGGTCACGCACTGCATACAGGTCCCGCAGGCGT
>JBDKEX010000297.1:0-8558 GCA_039798985.1 Pseudomonadota bacterium
CAGCAGAATGACGCTGTAAGGCTTGCGGCGCACCGCTTCGGTCAGGTAACCGCCCTCGTCGTAACCCACATAGCCGGGCGGGGCACCAATCAGGCGGCTGACCGAGTGCTTCTCCATGAACTCGCTCATGTCGATACGGACCAGGTGCTCTTCGCTGTCAAACAGGAAACCCGCCAAAGCCTTGCACAGTTCGGTTTTGCCTACCCCGGTGGGGCCCAAAAACAGGAAGCTGCCCAGCGGGCGGTTGGGATCGCTCAAGCCCGCGCGCGAACGGCGAATCGCGTTGGCCACGGCGATGATGGCCTCGTCTTGCCCCACCACACGCTCGTGCAGCTTGTGTTCCATGGCCAGCAGTTTGTCTCGTTCGCCCTGCATCAATTTGCTCACAGGAATGCCGGTGGCGCGCGCCACCACCTCGGCAATTTCTTCAGCGCCCACTTGGGTGCGCAGCAGCTTGTTGGCCTTGCCATCACCCGCCGCTTCCTTGGCCTGGGCATCTCTCAAGCGTTTTTCCAGCTCGGGCAGTTTGCCGTATTGCAGCTCTGCCACTTTGTTGAAGTCGCCTTTTCGGGTGTGGTCTTCAATCTCGAGTTTGACGTTTTCGATCTGGGCCCGCACCTCGCCCGAAGTTTGCACATTGGCCTTTTCGGCTTTCCAAACCTCGTCCAGGTCGTTGTATTCGCGCTGCAGTTTGACCAGTTCTTCTTCAATCAAGGCCAAGCGTTTTTGCGAGGCTTCGTCCTTCTCGCGTTTCACAGCCTCAGTTTCGATCTTGAGCTGGATCATGCGGCGATCGAGTTTGTCCATCACCTCGGGCTTGGAATCCAGCTCAATCTTGATCTTGGCAGCGGCCTCGTCTATCAGGTCGATCGCTTTGTCGGGCAAAAAGCGGTCTGTGATGTAACGTTGGCTGAGCTCGGCCGCGGCCACAATGGCGGGGTCAGTGATCTCCACGTTGTGGTGTTTTTCGTAGCGCTCTTTGAGCCCACGCAAAATCGCCACGGTAGCTTCCACGGTCGGCTCGTCCACCAACACCTTCTGAAAGCGGCGCTCCAACGCGGCGTCTTTTTCAATGTACTTCCGGTACTCGTCGAGTGTGGTCGCACCAATGCAATGCAACTCGCCTCGAGCCAGTGCGGGTTTGAGCATGTTGCCTGCGTCCATGGCACCCTCGGCCTTGCCAGCGCCCACCATGGTGTGAAGTTCGTCTATGAACAGGATGATGCGACCCTCGTCTTGCGCCACCTCTTTCAAAACAGCCTTGAGGCGCTCTTCAAATTCACCACGGAACTTGGCGCCGGCGAGCAAACCAGCCATGTCCAGCACCAGCACACGTTTGTCTTTCAGGGTGTCGGGCACCTCGCCGTTGACGATCCGTTGGGCCAGCCCTTCCACAATGGCGGTTTTGCCCACGCCTGGCTCACCAATCAACACCGGGTTGTTCTTGCTGCGGCGTTGCAGCACCTGGATTGCACGGCGGATTTCGTCGTCGCGCCCGATCACCGGATCCAGCTTTCCTTGCTGTGCCCGCTCGGTCAAATCCAGTGTGTATTTCTTCAGTGATTCGCGTTGGCCTTCGGCCTCCGGGTTGTCCACCTTTTGTCCGCCACGCACAGCGGAAATTGCGTTCTCCAGAGGTTGGCGCTTCAACCCGGCCTTGCGGGCGTCGTCGGCCAGCGCGATTTTGCTGTCAGCCAGCGCCAGCAAAAACAACTCGCTGGCCACAAACTGGTCGCCTCGCTTGATGGAGTCTTTCTCGGCGGCTTGCAGCAAGGTCACCGTGTCACGACTCACCTGCACCTGATCTTGCCCTTGCACTTGGGGCAGCCTTTGCAGGGCCGCCTCAGCCATTTGCAGCAACGCGGCCACATTGACGCCCGCACGTTGCAGCAGAGCTTTTGGACCATCTTGCTGCCTTAGCATGGCAACAAGCACGTGGGCCGGTTCTATGTAAGCGTGGTCACCCCCTAACGCCATGGACTGGGCGTCGGCCAAAGCTTCCTGAAATTTGGTTGTCAGTTTGTCAGATCGCATACGGCGCTCCGTCGAGTTGTATTACCAACCATCTGGGGGTATGCAACGGCATTTCAAGACCAACAAAGCCTCGCGGCGCGATTGCGTTGGCCTGGCCGCGTTCTGATGACAACGGCGATGTGGTGCGCGGGGCCGGACTCGAACCGGCACAGTGTTGCCACCGTCAGGACCTAAACCTGGTGCGTCTACCAATTTCGCCACCCGCGCGATCCAGCGCGAATTGTAAGCGCAAGGTGAGCCCGCTTTTGCGGACAGCCGGACTTTTGAGACTGCCTAAAAAAGCTCCACATCGTTGCTGAGTTCAGATTCCTTCACCTCGCCAAACTGCTGCAACTTCTCGTAACAATGCACTTGGTTGCGGCCGCTTGATTTGGCCACATACACCGCTTTGTCGGCCCGCTCGAAGGCCGAGGTGGGCGTATCGTAATCGCGCAATTGGGTGTACCCAATGCTGACCGTGATGCGACCCACTTGTGGGAAATTGTGCCGCTCCACGTTGGTGCGGAACCGTTCAAACACCACTTCAGCGCCCACTGCATCTTCGGCGCGAAGCAACACCACAAACTCTTCGCCCCCAAAGCGGTAAAGCTTGTCATCGTGCCGGAAGGTCTGCCGCATAAGGCCCGCAACCAACAGCAGCACCTCGTCACCGATCAGGTGCCCATAGCCATCATTCACCCGCTTGAAGTGGTCAATGTCGGTCACGCCCATCCAATATGAGGGGGCCTTGAGGGGCTGGCGCGAACCCGAGGCATCTTCACCTTCGGGGTTTTGTTCCGCCTCAACACCGGCGCTGACTTGCTGGGCGGCTTTGTAAAAAGTCTCGTCAAACGACTTTCGGTTGAGCAAAGCGGTGAGCGTGTCTCGCTCGCTGTAGTCCAGAAGGTTCAAAAAATTCCGGTATATCGCAACAATGCCTTCCAGCACCTTGCGGGTGTGTTCATCCGGAGGGGCATCAAAATCAATTTCTACCAACCGTTGCAGCCCGCCGTCAACAGAGATGGGCACAAACCAGGTGACCCCCACATGGGTGGATTGCAGCTCAGGCTCACCCGTTAGAGCAGCGCGGTGTGTGGGCGACCCTTTCCAGACCGCTCGCGCTTGGTTCCAGGCTTGCCAGACGCTGATGCTGCGCGGCTCGCTTTGCCCTTGCACAATGGAAACACGCAGCATGGACATGGCAGGCGAGTGCTCGGCCTGCAAATCCCCTGACAATTCGCTCAGGCGCACGGCACGGGCGCCCAGCACGTCACGCATCACGCCGACCAACACACCATTGGCGGCGTCACGGTCTTTGAACCGTGTGAGCTGAGACAGGCTCTCGATGTGGGCAGGGAAGTTAGACATGCTCTTTTTTCAGTGCGTCTAGCTTAACCAAAATCGGAACACATGAGCACTTTTGCGGGTTCAGATATTCAAACTTAAGGGAAAACACCCAGATTTGAAGAGCCAAACTGCCAAAATTTGCATGTGCTAGGCACCGGGGTGCCTCAAGTGCCCCGGCGTACCTTGAACCAAGCGGCGTACATGGCGGGCAAGGCCAGCAGGGTCAAAACAGTGGCCACCACCAAACCCCCCATGATTGCCACCGCCATGGGGCCCCAAAACACACTGCGAGACAGCGGAATCATGGCAAGCACAGCCGCCGCAGCCGTCAGCACAATCGGGCGCAAACGGCCCACCGCCGCCTCCACAATCGAATCCCAGGCAGTCATACCCGACTCGCGGTTTTGTTCAATTTGGTCGATGAGTATGACCGAGTTCCGCATGATCATGCCCATGAGCGCAATAACGCCGAGCAATGCCACAAAACCAAACGGACGGTTCAGCATCAACAGCGCAGCTGCAACACCCGCCATGCCCAAAGGCCCGGTCAAAAACACCAACACCGCGCGGCTGAAACTTTGCAACTGCAACATCAGCAAAGTGAAAGTCACAAACAGCATGATGGGAACACCCGCGGCAATCGAAGAGGAACCCTTGCTGCTTTCGGCCACGGTGCCAGCCACATTGACCCGGTACCCAGTGCCTTGTTTGGCCCAATCCGCCTCCAAAGCACGGATGGCTGGCAGCAGTTCGTTGGTGACGGTGGCACCTTGCATGCCCGCCACGATGTCGGCCTGCACGGTGATGGCGTATTCGCGGTTTTCACGCCACATCACACCCGGTTCCCAGTCCATCACGGGGCGCGCAATTTGCGACAAGGGTATGACCTTGCCGCTGGCGGTGGGCAGGTAGGCGTGGGCCAAATCCGAAACCGCCTCCCGCTCGGCCAGGGGTTGGCGCAACACAATGTCAATCAGCTGATCTGACTCGCGGTACTGGCCTATGGTGCTGCCCGTTAAAGCCGTGCGCGCTGTTTGCGCGATTGAAGCGCTGCTCACCCCCAGGGCACGGGCTTTAGCCTGGTCCACCTGGAGTCGAACCACCTTGATGGACTCGTTCCAGTTGTCGTTCACGCCACGGGTGTGCGCGTTTTGGCGCATTGCGCTCTTGACCTGGTCGGCACGTTCACGCAACACGGCGGGGTTGGGGCCAAACACGCGAAACTGCACCGGGTAGGCCACCGGCGGCCCATTGGCCAGCAATTTCACCCGCGCACGCACTTCGGGAAACTCTTTCACCAACAACTCGGGCAAGGTTCGCATGAGTTGATCGCGCTGCTGCAAACTTTGCGTCATCAGCAGCATTTGGGACACGTTGGTTTGCTGAAATATCTGATCCAGCGGCAGGTAAAACCGGGGCAGGCCGGAACCCACCCACGAAGTCACGCTGGCCACGCCTGAAACCTCTTGCAAACGGGTTTCCAAGCGCTTGGTAATTTCTTCATTGGCGGCAAAGGTGCTTCCTTCGGGGAGCCATACATCCAAGGTGATTTCAGGGCGGTTCGAGTCAGGAAAAAACTGCTGCTGAACGATTTGCATGCCCCCCAAGCCCAGCACAAAGGTCAGCACAGTTGCGCCTATGGTTGCCCACTTGTGCTCCACGCAGCGGTTCAACAATCGCCTAAAGCTGCGGTAAAACGGACCGTCGTACACCTCGTGCGCCGGGCCATCGTGCGGCTTGATTTTGAGCAACTTGATGCCGAGGTAAGGCACAAAAAACACCGCCACCACCCAAGAAAGCACCAGCGCCGTGGCCGTGACTGCAAAAATCGCAAAGGTGTATTCGCCCACCGTGGACTTGGCAAAACCAATCGGCAAAAAACCCGCCGCTGTGATCAGCGTGCCAGTCAGCATGGGCATGGCGGTTACTTCCCAGGTGAAGGTAGCCGCGCGGTACATGCTGTGGCCTTCTTCTAGCTTGCGCACCATCATTTCCACCGCAATGATGGCATCATCAACCAACAAACCCAGCGCAATGATGAGCGACCCGAGCGATATTTTGTGCAGCCCAATACCCCAAAACTGCATCACCAAAAACGTCATGGCCAAAACCAGGGGAATGGTGATGAACACCACCAGGCCCGGGCGCACGTCAAGGGTGTAGCGGCGCCAACCCCGGCCCTGCGGGTTGCGATGCAAGCCTAGGCTCAAAAAACTCACCAGCAACACGACCAGCACAGCCTCGATCAACACCTGGATGAATTCATTGACCGAACGCGACACAGCCACTGGCTGGTCTTGGACCTGGAGCAGCTCCATGCCTGCGGGCAGTTGACCCCTGACTTCGCTCACCGTTTTTGCCAGCGACTTGCCTAGGGCAATGATGTCTCCACCCTTGGCCATGGACACACCCAGGGCCACGCCTTCCTGCCCGTTGTGTCGCACCTTGACTTGCGGCGGATCCACGTATTCACGGCGAATCTGGGCAATATCGCCCAGGCGCAGTTGGGCACCACTGGCGGCTTTGATCGGCATGGCGCGCAGTTGGTCCACCGACTTGAAGGCCCCATCAACCCGCACAGCCACCGCGTCTGCCGGGGTTTGCACCACGCCGGCAGGTGCTACCGCGTTTTGTTGCCCCAACTGGTCCAGAACCTGGTTCATGTCCAGTCCGAGTGTGGCCAAGCGTCGGCGGGAAATTTCAACAAAAACTTTTTCGTCCTGGGTTCCAAAAAGTTCGACTTTGGAAACGCTTTTGACACCCAGCAACAACTGGCGAATTCTCTCAGCCTCTCGTTTGAGTTCAGCTGGCGAGTACCCCTGCCCTTGCAGGGCATAAATCACGCCGAACACGTCACCGAATTCGTCATTGAAGAAAGGGCCTTGCACACCAGCTGGCAGGCTGGCGCGCATGTCACCAATTTTTTTGCGGGTGGTGTACCAAACTTGCTGAATTTCCTTGGGCGGGGCTGAGTCGGCAATTTGAAAAATCACCAAGGCTTCGCCGGGCTTGGTGTAGGTGCGAATGATGTCGGAATGAGGCACCTCTTGAAGGGTTTTTTCCAGTTTGTCGGCCACTTGTTCCGCCATCTGCTGGGCAGTGGCGCCGGGCCAGTAGGCCCGAACCACCATGGCGCGAAAGTTGAAGGGCGGGTCTTCGTCCTGCCCCAGCTGAAAAAACGCGGCCACACCCAACACCATCAACACCACCATCAGGTAGCGGGTGAGGGGCTGGTGGTTGAGCGCCCATTCGGACAAATTAAAACCGCTGCGTGGTGCCTTGGCGTTGGAATTGGACATGCTTGAATCCCAACCTTATTGCGCTGCTTTGGCGGCGTATCGCAACACCCGTTGCCCCTCCGACAACACATGGTGGCCCACCGAGACCACTTCTTCGCCCGGCTGCAGCCCGCCGGCCAACACAATTTGGTTGCCGTCCAGCCCAGCTACTTGCACCGCCCGGGCTTTGACAGTTTGGCTGCCCGCATCAAACACCCAAACCGCCTGGCCGTTGCCCTGCTTCCAAACCGCAGAGCTGGGCAGCTTGACGGCTTGCACCGCCTGTGTGGACACCGGCCCCCAACGCACCGTGGCGGTGGCCCCCAGCGGGGGCTGGTCAACGCCGGCCAAAGCCACCTTGACCGCATAAGTTCGGGTGGCTGGGTCGGCACTGGCGGCCACTTCGCGCACTTGGCCCGCCAGGGGGGCACTTGCCGCGCCTTGTTCCAGCAAACTCACGTTCACTGTTTGCCCGGGTCGCACGCGACCCACGGCACTTTCGGGCACCGCAAACACCACATCGCGTGCACCGTTGTGTGCCAAACGCAACACCGGATTGCCCGCGGCCAACACCTGGCCAGGCTCCGCCTCCACGGCCAACACCACGCCTGCCGCGTCGGCCAGCAAACGTGTGTACTGGCTTTGGTTGGCCTGAACACCCGCCTGCGCTTGGGCTTGGAGCAAGGCCGCATCTGCCGCGCGCAGCACAGACTGTCGGCGTTCAATTTCGGCACCGCTCACAAACCCCTGTTCGCGCAAGGCTTCGTAGCGTTTCAAATCGGCTGCAGCCAGGTCGCGCTGGGTTTGGGCGCTTGCCACACCGGCTTGGGACGCTTGCGCAGCCAGCTGTAGGTCCAGCGGATCCAGCACCGCCAACACCTGGCCAGGGCGCACTGACTGGCCCACATCGACCAAACGCTGCGCCAATTTCCCCCCCACACGAAAGCCCAAACGGGTCTCGGTTCTCGCACGCACTTCGCCCGAAAATTCCTGCGTTCCATCGATACCCGCCACCTGCACCGTCATCAGCTTCACGGCCCGCACCGGTTCTTCAACCGGAGCGGGTTGACCGCAACCTACCAACACCCACAACGGCAAAACCGCGAGCGGCACAGAGCGAAGTATCTTCATGGCAAAAATTAATGACCAACTGGTTAGTAACCAAATGATAACCGACGCCGAAATATGGCACCATCGACCCCCATGCAAGGTGTGGATCATTATGAGAATTTCCCGGTGGCGTCTTGGTTGTGCCCCCGAAAGTGGCGTCAGCCCATAGCGGCCATCTACCACTTTGCCCGCACCGCCGACGACCTGGCGGATGAGGGCGACGCAACTGCCAATGAGCGGCTCGCCAGCCTGGCGCAATACCGTGCTGATTTGCAACAAGCTTGCCAGTCATCTGCCACACAAAGTGCGCGCTGGCCCCAGGTGTTTGTGCCACTCGCCAAGGCAGTGAGCACCCACCAGCTGCCGCTGCAGCCCATGCTGGACCTGCTGGACGCCTTTGAGCAAGATGTGCGCTACACCGCCGCACAAGCGCGCTACGCCAACGAAGCCGAGTTGCTGGACTACTGCCGCCGTTCGGCCAACCCGGTGGGGCGTTTGCTGCTGCACCTGTATGGCGTGAACGACGCGCATTCATTGCAGCAAAGCGACGAGATATGCACCGCTTTGCAGTTGATCAATTTTTGGCAGGACTTGGGGCAAGATTTGCAACGCAACCGCCATTACCTGCCCATCGATCTCCTCGAGAAACACCACCTGAGCACGGAAGCATTGTGCGGCGCTGCGCTGCCCGCCGCCTCCACTGAGGCCGCAAGCGCCATGGTGAAAGAACTCTGTGAAGCTGCGCAGGCCCGCATGTTGGCGGGGGCAGGTTTGGCGGTTCGATTGCCCGGTCGAGTGGGCTGGGAATTG
>JBDKEX010000298.1:0-12144 GCA_039798985.1 Pseudomonadota bacterium
CCCCTTGAACAAGCCATGGGTGGATCACCGCATTTACACCATCGCATTGCGCAAAATGCCCGAATTTCTGGAGGTGTTCAACCGGCTGGCCTTGCCGGTGTTGATGGAAACGCTGGGCCACCCCATAGGTTTTTACACCAGTGTGGTGGGGCCACTGAACCAGTTTGTGCACCTCTGGGCTTACGACGATTTGGCCGACTACGAACGCAGGTGCTTCGCACGCGACAACCACCCGGATTTTTCCGCCTATTTGGCGGCTTCCAGCCTTCTCATCACAGCCCAAGAGACGCGCTTGATCAAGGCCTTGCCCATGCCCGGCTGGGTACCTGAAATGCCGGCCGCATGAGTTTTTCTGGCGTCAAGGCCCTGATTTTCGATGCCGATGGCACGCTGGTGGACAGTGAAGTGCCCGGGCTGGACGTGCTCTTTGACATGGCCGCGCCCTATTGGCCGGGTTTGACGCGACCCCAGGCGCACGATCAATTCCGGGGCGTGCGGCTGGCGCATTGTGTGGCGGCCATCGCCCAGCAAGCGGGATGCCCGGGCGAGGCCTTTGAGGGCCCGTTTTTGCGCGATTTGCGAGACGCCATGGCCTCACGGTTCGACCAGGGGCTGCAGCCCATGCCCGGTGCGCACGATTTGCTGCATGCACTTGCAATCCCCTTTTGCGTGGCCACCAATGGCCCGCGCCAGAAGGTTGAGCAAACCTTGGCCCAATCTGGCTTGCGGCACTACTTTGGTGAACATGTGTACTGCGCCTATGAGGTGGGCAGCTTCAAGCCAGAACCCGGCTTGTTTTTGCACGCAGCCCATGCACTGGGCGTGCCGCCCACCGACTGCGCGGTGGTGGAGGACAGCTTGCCTGGCGTACAGGCCGCACTGGCAGCGGGCATGCGTGTTTTCAGTTTGCTGCCCCAGCACCTGGCGCACGGGGTGCCCGAGGCTCAAGTGACTTTTGTTGAGTCACTGCAAAAGGTGGGCGAGCACCTCAACTCGTTTTGAGTCGGGTGGCCAGCAACCCACACAAAGCGATCAACGCAATGCCAAGCAGAGCCCATCTGTCGGGTGCGTGGCCAAAGGCGGCCCAGCCGGTCAACGTGGCAAAACCAATTTGCGCGTACATCAAAGGTGTGAGGCGCGATGCAGGCGCCTTTTTGTAGGCGTGAATCAACAAATAGTGTCCGAGCGACCCAAAAACACCCAGCAAGGCCAGCGCACCCCACACGGTCCAGGGCAGGGCAAGCAAGGCGTTGTCCCAGGCCCAGGGCAAAGCCAAGCTGGCGCAAACCAAGCCCACCAAGCCGGTGTAAAAATGAGTGACTCCAGGGTCTTCGGTGCGCATCATGCGGCTGGTCACTATTTGATAAACGGCATTGATCACCACCAGCAGCAAAGGCAACAACATGCCTGCGTGAAAGTCGCTCCCGTGCGGGCGTATCACCACCAAGGCCCCAGTCAGCCCGCCGGCCACCAACACCCAGGTCCATGGGTGGACGCGCTCGCCCAGCATCCAGGCGGCCATCAGTGTCATGACCAGGGGCACCAGCATCATGATGGCGGTAAATTCCCCCACCGGAATGAAGCGCAAACTCATGAAAGCCACGGTGCTGGAGGCAACCATCAGCAGGCCCCTGCCCAATTGCCAGCGGTGGTGGTGGCTGCGCAACAAGCTGCTGCGGTACTGTGGCCAAAGCAAAGCCCCAGTGAGCCCGGTTTGCACAACATAACGGAACCAAATGCCCAGCAGCACCGGCACCAACTTGCTCACGTATTGCGAAACGGTGTCCAAAAGCGCAAAGCAAAGTGTGGCCAGCAGTGCCAGCGCCATGCTCAACCCTATGCGGGGGTGGGAGTCAGTTTGCAAAACGTTCCAGACCCCAGATCCAGGTGTTCAGGGTCACAAAAGAGACCACTGTGGCAATGACCAAAACCGTGGCACAAAAGCCGTCAAGTTTGTAACGCTGTGCCAGGGCCGGGTAAATGGCTGGCAGCGGCATGCAGGCGTACAGCACGGCAGCGGATTGCAGTGCGGGCTCCAAGGGTGGCAACAGCCATATGGCCAGCAAAACAGCCAGTGGGTGCAGAACCAATTTGCCCAGCACCACTGCGCCCAAATCCAACTTCACACCGGCCAACTTTTGGCCCACCAGCACGCCACCGATCATAAAAAGCGCCACCGGGCCCGCTGCGCTGGCACCGATTTGCAAGGTCCTATCCAGCACGGCAGGCAGCTCCAGACCGGTGGCCGAAAACCCAAACCCCGCCAAAATGGCAATAAAAATAGGGTTTTTGAGCAGGTTCTTGAGCGACGCGGCCAAGGCTTTGTGCCAGGGCAGGGCTTCGTTGCTGTCGGCCAAAACCAAGGTGGCCGGTATGACCAACAGGTTTTCCACCAGCAGACACA
Organism: Pseudomonadota bacterium; assembly: GCA_039798985.1. Taxonomy (GTDB): domain Bacteria; phylum Pseudomonadota; class Gammaproteobacteria; order Burkholderiales; family Burkholderiaceae_C; genus JBDKEX01. The sequence continues at coordinate 2,405 of JBDKEX010000298.1, forward strand.
GGGCCAGTGAAATATCGGCCACTGGGCCCACCACTTGCGCAATGATGGGGTAACCCACAAACACGCTGTTCGAAACGGACATGCCCATGCCAGTGAGCGCTGAGCCCGGCGCGCCTTGCCCTCTGATGCGACGCCCGAACAACCAGCCCAGAACGAACACCACAACCGACCCACCGCCATAAATGGCGAGGTATCGCAGGTTCAACACTTGCTCGAGCGGGTATTTCGCGATGGCCCTGAACACAAGGGCTGGCAACGCGAACATCACCAGCAACCGGCCCAGCAGCTTCATGTCTGCCTGGGCAAACACGCCGTTGCGCACGGCCAAATAGCCCACAGCAATCAGCAAATAAATGGGGGCGGTGATGGTGAGGATTTGCAGCATCGGTTGGGCGGGCAGCGCACCGCCGGCGTCGGTGACTTGAGCGGATTCAGTAGCTTAAACGGGCCACCGAACGCAGGTTTTCGGCCGTGGTGGTCGGGAAGTCGAAGTATTCCAGATAAGCCGGAATTTGTTCGAACAGCATGTCAGAACCCACTTGCACCGCACAACCTTGTGCCTTGGCCGCGGTGAGGAAGGCCGTCATTTCGGTGCGCATGACCACCTCCCCCACAAAGGTGCTGGCAGACAGGCGCGACACATCCATGGGCAGCGGGTCGCCTTCGTTCATGCCCATGGGGGTGGCATTCACCACCAAATCGTAACCGGCGGGGTCGTTGCTGCCGGTTTGAACCGCAATGTTGGGGTAGTTGGCCTGGATGCGTTGCCCCAACGCGTTGGCGGCTGCTGAATTGACGTCGTACAGGCTGATGGCTGAAATACCCGCTGCTGACAGGGAAGCCGCAATGGCGCAACCCACGCCGCCACTGCCCACCACCAGCACTTTGGCGCCCGTCAGTTGCAAACCTTTGCGCTGCACACCACGCACAAAACCGGCTCCGTCAAACATGTCACCCACCAGGCGCCCGTCTGCGGTGCGCTTGACGGCATTGCAAGCCCCAGCCACTTTTACCGTGGGGGTCACTTCGTCCAGCAATCCCACCGTCACCACTTTGTGCGGCATGGTGATCAAGGCCCCGCGGATATTGGTCAGCGTGAAGACACTTTTCAGGAATGCCGGGTAGTCGGGCGTCTGGCATCCCATGGGCACCACCACTGCGTTGATGCCTTGCTGCTCGAAATAAGGGTTGTAAATCATCGGCGACTTGAAGCTGTGCGTCGGGTAGCCAATGTGGGCGATGATTTCGGTGTTGCCATTGATCATGGTTGTCTCGCAGACTGTACGGGCGAAAATGAAACGGGGTGCATGCTCACTCTACGTCACTGGCACCTTGCCGGCTGAGGGTGGGCATGCTTTTGTGTTCGTTTATCGATTGAAAAAGAACGATGATCGGCTGTTTTTGAGGCAAAACATCCCTGTCACGTGCCGAAAGGCTTGACTCAAGGCTTTTGCGTGGCGGCGGTTTGCACGTATTTGCGCACCAAGCCGTCCATGGCCACCAAGTAGCCGTCCACCCCAAAACCCACCACAATGCCGGCAGCTGCAGGCGACACCCAAGAATGGTGGCGGAAAGACTCGCGGGCATGCACGTTGGAAATGTGACACTCGATCACCGGCAGGGGCTCGACGCCTTTGATCGCATCGTGCAGCGCGATTGATGTGTGGGTCAGGGCCCCCGGGTTGAAAATCACGCCCAGTGCCTGCCCGGCCTTGAACAAGCGGCCGTATTCGTGGATTTTGTCGAGCAACGCGCCTTCCCAGTTGCTTTGAAAACACTCCACTTCGTAGCCCAGCTTTTGACCATGTGCCTTGCAAAAGGCTTCCACATCGGGCAGGGTGGTGTAGCCGTACTGGGCGGGTTCGCGGGTGCCCAACAAATTCAGGTTGGGGCCGTTGAGGATAAGGATTTTTTTCATCTTGAACTCCGCAAGGGAAGGGGGTCAGGCGTGTAACTCGACCACACGGCCGGAGGCTGCCGCCTCGGCGATGGCTTCTGTCACTTTGAGGTTTTGCAGACCGTCGCGCGCGGTCACCAAGGGGGCGGTCTCACCCCGTACCACGGCACCGAAGTGTTCTATCTGGTGTTTCAGCGGGTCGTCGCGCACCATGCCAACCGTGCCCACCTCAAACGGTTTCCACCAAGAGCGGTCTTCGGGGCGCGGGTAGGTTTTGAGGCGCATGGTCGGCACCGACAGGCTGCCATTCGTGCCAGCAAGCACGTAGCAGTCTTCGTCGTCGTAGCTGGCGTAAGACTTGTTTTCCTGCGAGGTTTGTTCCCAACTGCGCGGGCAGGCAGCGGTGTCGCTCAGCATAAAGCTGCCCAGCACGCCGTTGGCAAATCTCAGGTTGATGGCCACGGTGTCTTCCACGTCAAAACCTCTCACGGCGTTGGACTGAAAGGCTTGCACGGCCACCACCTCGCCGCACAGCATGCGCAGGTTGTGTACTTCGTGGATCATGTTGATCAAGATTGGGCCACCACCTTTTTCGCGGCGCCAAGGGCCGTCGTCAAAATAGTGGTCGGGCTTCATAAAGGTGGCGCTGCCCATGACGGAGACCAGCCGTCCCAGTTGGCCCGACTCAACCACCTGCCGAGCTTTGGCCATGATGGGGCTGTGGGCTCGGTGATGACCGATGAGCACCTGGACCCCGCTGCGTTCAGCAGCATCCACCAGCATCTGTCCTTCAGGCACAGTGGTGGCAATGGGTTTTTCCACCAAGATGGGCAGGTGGGCGGCAATACACTGCAGCGCCTGCGGCACGTGCAGTGCGTTGGGCGTGGCCAACAACGCGCCGTGGGGGCGGTCGTGTGCAAGCATTTCGTCAATCGACGCGTACAGCGGAACGCCTGCCTCCAGTGCCACCGTTTCGGCCGCAGAAGTGGTGTCTACCAGCGCAGACACTTCACAGCTTGGGCTGGCTTGCAGCACGCGAATGTGAGCGCGCCCTATCAGGCCGGCACCGACAACGGCAATGCGAGTCTTGGACATGGTTGGGGGGAGGTAAAGCTGAACCTTCAGCTCGGGTCAAACAGAGCCAAGAGGGAAAGGAGAAAGCGGGTGCGTTTTCCAGCAACTGCTGGAGCACGCGTGCAGCCGGCGCAGCCCTTTGGAGGCCGCACCGGCAAGTCACATTACTTGCGCAGTTTGGCCAGCTCAGCCATCACTTCGCTGACGGTGGCTTCACCCACGTTGGCACTGAACTTGGCAATCACAGGTTGCATTTTGGCGCGCAGTTTTGCCACTTCGGCCGGTGAGAACTGGGTCACTTGCATGCCGTTTTGCTTGAGCAAGTCCAGGTTCTTGGCCACTGCAGCACGGGAGGCTTCGCGTTGGGCTTTTGCAGCTTCATCAGCCGAATCGTCCAACAGTTTCTTCTCGGCCGGGGTTAGGGTGTCCCACACTTTTTTGCTGAAGATCACCGATTGCGGGTTGTACTGGTGGTTGGTCAGGGCAATGTGCTTCTGAACTTCCCAGAATTTGTTGGATGCAATCACGGACACCGGGTTTTCCTGGCCGTCAATTGCTTTTTGTTCCAGGGCGGCATACACCTCAGGGAAAGGCAGCGGTGTGGGGTTGGCGCCCAAGGCTTTCACCCATTCAACGTTGATCGGGCTCGGAATCACGCGCAGCTTCAGGCCTTCAATGTCTTCAACGGTGTTGAGCGGACGCTTGCTGTTGGTGATGTGGCGGTAGCCGAGTTCCCAGTACGACAGACCCACGATGCCTTTGGCTTCCAGCAGCGAGTGCATCTTTTTGCCCACGGGGCCGTCCACAATCGCGTCGGATTCTTTTTCGTTGGCAAACAGGAAGGGGAAGTCAAAAATAGCCAGTTCTTTGGCTTCGCTGGCCAGAATACCGCTGTTCATCACGGCCATTTCAATGGTGCCACCTTTGAGTGCAGACACCACAGCCTGGTCACCACCCAGTGAGCTGTTCAAAAACAGGTTCACCTTGATTTTGCCGCCCGACTTGGCTTCAACGGCTTCTTTGAACTTCTTCATGCCTGCAACAGCAGGGTGGCCTTCGGGGCTGGCCAAGGCGAACTTCAAAGTGCGTTCTTGGGCTTGGGCCACGCCGAAGGCAGCCACGGCCACAGCGGCCACCAAGGTTTTGAGCATCAGACGTTTCATGTTGTCTCCAAAAGGTAAGGACTAAAAGTACGCGGGAACCGTGGCCATGGCCCGCTGCGTACCAACCGCAGGCCATGGAGAAAAAACACTCGGTCTCAGTTGGCCAACCAGCGAGCAGGCGCCATCACGATCTCGGGGAACAGCACCATCAGGAACATCAGCGCAAACTGGGCGAGCATGAAGGGCCAAACACCTTTGGTCACATCGTCCATGCTCACTTTGCCCACGCCTGCTACTGTATTGAGCACTGTGCCCACGGGCGGGGTGATCAGGCCAATGGCGTTGTTGATAATAAACAAAACACCAAAGTAGACCGGGTCAATGCCAGCGGCTTTGACAATGGGCATCAGCACGGGTGTCAGGATCAAAATGGTGGGTGTCATGTCCATGGCGGTGCCCACCACAATCACCAACACCATGATGGCGAACATCAGCATTTTGGGGCTGTCCAGCAGGGGTTCGAGCAATTCCACCAACTGCGTGGGCAATTGCGCCACCGTGATGAGCCAAGCCGACACCATGGCCGCTGCCACCAGGAACATGATGACCGACGTGGTTTTGGCGGCTGCCAAGAACAAACCGTAAAGCTGGTTGAATTTCAGTTCACCGTAAACGAACACGGAAATAAGGAGTGCGTAAACCGCAGCCACCACAGCGGCTTCGGTGGGTGTGAACACGCCAAACTTCAGGCCGACCACCACAATCACCGGCAACCCCAGGGCATAGACGGCTTGTTTCAGTGCTTCAAAAATTTCCCCACGGTTGCGGCGCGCCGGAACTTCAACCACCTCTTTGCGGGCCACCCACCACCAGGTGGCGCACAAAGCCAAACCGAGCATCACGCCGGGCGCAATACCTGCCATGAACAGTTTGGAGATGGACACACCACCGGCCACCCCGAAAATCACAAACCCAATGGAAGGCGGGATGATGGGCGCAATGATGGACGCCGAAGCCAGCAAGCCCGCAGAACGGGCTTTGTCATGCCCGGCATGCACCATCATGGGCAACAGCAAAGACGACAGCGCAGCCGCGTCCGCCACAGCCGAACCGGACAGGGCGGCCATGATGACCGCTGCCATGATGGCCACATAACCCAGACCACCACGAATGTGGCCCACCAATGCCATGGCGAACTGAACAATGCGGCGCGACAGGCCGCCTGCGTTCATGATCTCGCCGGCCAGCATGAAAAAGGGCACGGCCAGCAATGGGAAGCTGTTCGCACCTTCAATCACGTTTTGCGCCAAAATTTGGGCATCAAACGTGTTCATGTGCCACATCAGGGCGGCGCCGCTGAACAGCAAAGAAAAAGAGATTGGGACGCCGATGGCCATGGCAGCAATCAGCGAACCCAGGAATATGAAAATGGTCATGAATGTTCTCCTGGGCTGGGTTCAGGGGTGCGGGTCGCCGTGGGGCATGTCGTCCGATTCACGGATGCCGATCAGTTCGTTGTCAGCCACTTGCCCTGTCAGCAGGCGCCACAGGTTCAAAACCAGCACTGGCGCGCCCAGCACTGCGAACACCATACCGCTGGCGTACAAATAGCCGGTAGAAATTTCCATGACCGCGCTGTTGGAGTCCCAATTGATCTTGGTTTGTTCCCAGGAGCCAATAAACACCAGCCAGCTCATGAACATCATGACCAAGTAAGTGAGGCCCAGGCAGACTTTTTGGCCGCTTTTGGGCAGGCGAATGATCAGCGAGTCGGTGCCCAGGTGCGAGCGCTCATTCAGGGCCACCACGGCGCCCATGAAGGTCATCCACACGAACAGCCAGCGCGACAGTTCCTCTGACAAGGTGAGGCCGGAGTTGAAGGCGTAACGCATGATCACGTTGCCAAACACCATGACCACCATAAGCAGCAGGCAGACCACCATCAGGCCGCTTAAAACACGGCTGTAGCCGTTGATGAGTTTTTGAATCAAGGACAGTCTCCTTAGTTGGATGCTTGTAATGTACTAACTGGTTAGTTTTTTAATATCAGTAGTTACCCTAATATTTACAGGTGTGGCAACTGCTGCTTAACAAAGCGTACGATGGTTTCCACCACGGCGGCACGGCGCAGTGTGGCTTGGGCAGGGACGGTGAAATCGCGTTTGAAAATCAGACCGAAAGTGTGTCGGTTTGAAACGTTGAAAAACGTGAGCGCAGAAATCGAAGCGTGGATGTCGATAGGGTCCAGGCCCGAGCGGAACGCGCCACTCGCAACCCCACGGGCGTACAGCTTCTCGATAGACGAGATGGCCGGAACGTTGAGTTGTTGTATGGTTTTGCTTTGGGCCAAAAACTGGCCCCGGTTCATGTTTTCTGACACGACCAGCCGTATGTAGTCCTCGTGGGAGGCGTGGTGGTCAAAGGTGAATTCCACCAGGCGGCGCAAGGCTTCTTCGGGGTCCAGGTCTTCCAGGTTCAGTGCACCTTCAATCGCCCGCATGCGGGCGTATGCTTCTTCCAGAACGGCCAGGTACAAACCCTCTTTGCTGCCAAAGTAGTAGTAAATCATGCGCTTGCTGGTGTGGGTGGCCGCAGCAATGTCGTCTATGCGGCCGCCGGCCAAGCCTTTTTCAGCAAATTCTTTGTAGGCCACTTCCAGTATGTTGGCCATGGTGCGCTCGGGGTCGTTGGTGCGCCCGCTTTCTTTGGTGCTGGCGCTCTTGGTGCGGGTGGCCTGCCTCCTTGAATGTACTGGTTCGTTCATTCTGCCAGTATAGGCGCAGGCCTCGCAAAGGGCCAGCCGCAAACCTCAGGGTTTACACCAGGGGTACGGTGAGTTGGGCAATCATGGTTTGGGTGTTCGGGCGCACGCCGCGCCACCATTCAAAGGCTTCGGCCGCTTGCTCTACCAACATGCCCACGCCGTCGGCCACCTTTTTAACACCGGCTTGTTGCGCCAGTTTCAGAAAAGGCGTCAGGCCTTTGCCGTACACCATGTCGTAGGCCAAGCCGTTGGGTTCAAAAGCACTGGCGGGCAGCGGTGGCAGGTCGGCCGTCAAGCTGGCCGATGTGGCGTTGATCACCACGTCAAAGCGGTTCGTGCCCAAGTCTGCGTAGCCGCCTCCGCCCAGCACGTCGGCCGAAGCCCCGTTGGCCCGAAATTGGTTGACCATGCTGACCGCTTTGGCCACCGTGCGGTTGGCCACAAACAACTGCGCAGGGTCTTGGGCCAATATGGGCAGCACCGCGCCACGCGTGGCGCCACCCGCCCCCAGCAACAGCACTTTTTTGCCGCGCAAGGGTTGGCCCAGGTTGTGGGTGATGTCACGCACCAAGCCCACGCCATCGAAGTTTTCGGCCACCACGCGGTCGCCTTCAAACTTCAGGGCGTTGGCCGCACCGGCAGCCCGCGCGCGTTCCGACAAATCGGTGGCGTAGGCGCAGGCGTCCAATTTGAACGGCACAGTCACGTTCAGGCCTCGGCCACCGGCTGCACGAAAAGCGTCCACGGCGCCAGCAAAGCCACCCAAGGGGCCCTCGATCTTGGTGTATTCCAAATCTTGTGCAGCTTCCCGGGCAAAACCGCTGTGTATCAAGGGGGATTTACTGTGTGCAATCGGGTTGCCAATAACGGCGTAGCGGTCGGTCATAGCAGAGGCAGAAGATTTCGTGTGGTAACTTGGGACAGATTGTCGCCGATGCGGCCGATGGACTTTTTTGTTCAAATATACTGAATTCAGTCAATATTTCAGAAGAATAATTTTGATCATTCAGGGCGATACAGTGAAGGTTGTTAACCGACAGATTTGCCATGAACACCCAAGCCCGTTTGCCTGTTTTGTTTGTTTCGCACGGTTCGCCCATGTTTGCGCTGGACCCCGGCGCCACCGGGCCGGCTTTGCGCGCGTGGGGGGCGCAGTTGCAGAAAGGCACCCAGCCTCCTGTGCGGGCGGTGTTGGTCATGTCGCCACACTGGGTGGCGCGCACGCCGGTGGTGATGGCCCATTCCAACCCCGAGACTTGGCACGATTTTGGTGGTTTTCCGCAGCCTTTGTACCAACTGCAATACCCTGCGCCAGGGGAGCCTCAATTGGCTGCGCAAGTGGTGGCGCTGTTGCAAAAGGCGGGTATTGCCACCGGCACCGACCCGAAACGCCCTTTCGACCACGGAGCCTGGGTGCCTTTGATGCACATACTGCCCAACGCAGATGTGCCCGTGGTGCAGCTGGCATTGCCTCTGGGTTACTCGACCCGGCAGTTGTATGCGTTGGGGCAAGCGCTGCAAAGCCTGCGCGACCAAGGTGTCTTGATTGTTGCTTCCGGCAGCATGACGCACAATTTGCACGAGTTTTTCAATGGACGCCCCGATCAAAACAGCGGGGCCGAGGCCTATGTGGAAGCCTTCAGTCGCTGGGTGGAAGATGCGCTGGTAAAACGTGATTTCAATACACTCATGGATTACCGGGCACAGGCCCCGGCCGCGGTTCGCGCGCACCCCACAGACGAGCATTTTTTGCCCCTGTACTTTGCATTGGGTGCGGCAGGCTGGGCCAACCCCGAGGCGTTGAACGATCAAACCGTTTCAGTGGAATACCTGAGCCGCGAAGTGATGTACCGTTACCTGGCGATGGATGCCATCGTCTTTCATTGAAGGAACCCTCATGAGCTCCACCATCTTGCAACGCCTGCCACTGGGCGCGCCACCTTGGCCCACCTTGGACCCTTTTTTGTTTTGTGTGCACCACAACGACGCTTACCCCGCAGGCAATGGTTCGTTCGGTCCGGCAGCATCATTGGCGGGGCGCAACATAGGCCAGGACTTTTCGGGCAAAGACGGCTGGAGCATGTACCACGGCGAGCAGGTGCCAGGGTTCCCCGGACACCCACACCGGGGTTTTGAAACGGTCACCATCGTGCGGCAAGGGCTGATTGACCATTCAGATTCGCTGGGCGCCGCCGCGCGGTTTGGCGAAGGCGACGTGCAATGGCTTACCGCAGGGCAGGGCATCGTGCATTCCGAAATGTTCCCGTTGTTGCGCACCCATGCCCCCAACCCGGCTGAATTGTTCCAGATTTGGTTGAATTTGCCGGCGCGTCACAAAATGGCTGAGCCCCACTTCACCATGTTTTGGTCGCCCGAAATTCCGCGCCTCGAAGCCGACGGCGTGCAGCTCAGCGTGATTGCCGGCCCCGTGCCACAAGCGGCAGCGCCGCTGGCGCCACCCCCGGCGTCCTGGGCTTCGCAACCCGAGGGCGAAGTGGCCATCTGGACCCTCAAGCTGGCCCCGGGGGCGCGGTTTACCTTGTCTGCCGCCCAAGGCGCAGGCGTGCGACGGATGCTGTATTTCTTTCAAGGAAACACCTTGAGCGTGAATGGCGAAACCGTGCAGGGCCGTGCCGCGCTCGAATTGCGCACCGATGTGCCCACCGAACTGGTCAACGGTGACCAAGCGGCCGATATGTTGGTGTTACAAGGGCGCCCGATTGCCGAGCCGGTGGCCCAATACGGCCCGTTTGTCATGAACACCCAGGCCGAAATCCAACAGGCATTCAATGACTACCGCCGCACCCAGTTTGGAGGCTGGCCTTGGCCGAACGAGGCCCCGGTGCACGGGCAACTGGCCGAACGGTTCGCACGCCACCCCGATGGTCGAGTCGAAAAACCC
>JBDKEX010000299.1:0-7387 GCA_039798985.1 Pseudomonadota bacterium
CTGTAATTCATAATTCATTTTTTATACATCCAACAGAGGAAACACCATGAGCAGAGAAGTTGTTGTCGTCAGCGCAGTGCGCACCGCCATTGGCACCTTTGGCGGCAGCCTCAAGGACACCCCACCCACTGAGCTGGGCGCTTTGGTCGTGCGTGAATCTCTGGCACGCGCGCAAACCGCAGGCGCCGATGTGGGCCATGTGGTATTTGGCCACGTGGTCAACACCGAACCCAAAGACATGTACCTCAGCCGGGTCGCGGCCATCAACGGTGGCTGCGCCGAAGCCACGCCAGCCTTCAACGTCAACCGCCTGTGCGGCTCAGGTCTGCAGGCCATCGTCTCGGCTTCGCAGTCCATCTTGCTCGGCGACGCCGACATCGCCATTGGCGGTGGGGCAGAATGCATGAGCCGCGCGCCCTATGCCAGCCTGACCAACCGATTCGGCGCCCGCATGGGCGACACCAAACTGGTGGACATGATGGTCGGTGCCCTGCACGACCCCTTCCACAACATCCACATGGGCGTGACCGCCGAGAACGTGGCCGCCAAATACGGCATCACCCGCGAGATGCAGGACGCGCTGGCGGTGCAGAGCCACAACCGCGCGCAAAAAGCCACCGAGGCCGGTTACTTCAAAGACCAAATCGTGCCGGTGATGCTCAAAAGCCGCAAAGGCGAAGTGGCTTACGCCACCGACGAACACTTCCGCCCCAACTGCACCCTGGACGACATGGCCAAATTGAAGCCGGTGTTCGTTAAAGATAACGGCACCGTGACCGCAGGCAACGCCAGCGGCATCAACGACGCGGCTGCAGCCGTGGTGCTGATGGAGGCCGGCACCGCCAAAGCCCGTGGCCTGGCGCCCATGGCGCGCCTGGTGGGCTACGCCCACACCGGGTTGGACCCCAAGATCATGGGCGTGGGCCCGATTTCGGCAACCCAAGCGGTGCTCAAGCGCACCGGCTTGAGCGTGAACGACCTGGACGTGATTGAAGCCAACGAGGCCTTTGCCGCCCAAGCTTGCGCAGTTTCAAAAGAGTTGGGCCTGGACCCGGCCAAGGTCAACCCCAACGGTTCGGGCATATCCTTGGGTCACCCCATTGGCGCAACAGGTGCACTGATCACTGTAAAAGCATTGCACGAGCTGCAGCGCATCAATGGGCGCTACGCGCTGGTGACCATGTGCATAGGTGGCGGCCAGGGCATCGCCGCGATTTTTGAGCGGGTCTGAGCAGCAAACTACTCGTCTTGAAACCCCGAGGCACGGCAGGTCAACACCAGCGTGTCGCGCCACCCCACCTCGTCTGGCCCCAGCGGCTGGATGGGGGTGGTTTCATGAATCATTTTTGCGTCGTCCAGCAGCAACAGAGACCAAGGTTCGGTCAGGGTAAACCGCTGGCCAAAGGGGCCATTGGCATCAAAAATACGGCTCTCGCCGCCCTTGATTCGGTGACGCCCCACCATGTAAACCGCCACCAAGTCCACCCCGTCGCGGTGGGCCCCTTCGGGCGTGGGGCGGCCTATGCCATCGGTGGTGTCGATGCGAAACTGGTGCGCCTCAATGAACCAAGGCTGCTCACCCTTGAGTATTGTGGCGGCTGCGGCGGTTTGCACCAACAAGCGCTGCCAAGCCGCCAGCGCCACCGCGGCGGGCGCCATCGGTTCAAACATGCGTTGCATGCCACCGTGCAGGGCGTTGTATTCCATGGGCTGCCAGTGGGCGCGTTGGGGCACTTGCTCCACGCGCTGGCCGTCCACCACGAAACAACTGTGCCGGCGCCTGCGGTAGTGCCCGCCATCTTTCAGGTATTGGTCGCTGGGCAAATCGTCCCAACTGGGTTGCAAGGCAGCCAGTTCAGCAGGCGAAACTGCCAACCAGTTTTGCACCGATCGGGCGTCCAACAAAGCAAAGCCTTGCAGCCGCAGTTGTTCTGGCATGCGCGACACAGGCACGCAAGGTGGCATGAAATGGGCACTCATGGTGGGTGAGTTTAGCGGTCAAAAATACACGGGTGGGTAAACCATGTGGACGGCAAGGCGACTCCTGGGTATCTTGCAGCTTGAAAATACCGTCTTTCGCACCCCTTATGTCTCGCGCCGCCCCACCCCCTGAAGTTGCTCAACCGAACGCCGAATCGGAATTCAAAGCCACTCCAGAAGGCTATGTGCCTTACGTGCCCCCACCGCCGCCCGCCAATTCTGTTTTTTCACTCAAATTGGCAACTTTACCCACCTCGGCCCCTTTCACTTGGCTGGTAAATGGCTGGCAAGATTACAAACGTTGCCCCAAGATCGGCCTGTTTTACGGTTTGTGTTTTTTCATCATGGGCCACGCACTTTGGTTTGTGTTCCATGCAGCGCCTGCTTATGTGTTGGCCTTGAGTGCAGGCTTCTTGCTGGTGGGGCCTTTTTTGTGTTTGGGCATTTACGACGCCAGCCGGGCCTGCGAAAGCGGTGTTCGCCGGCCTTCGCTGAAAGCCTCCTTGGTCGCATGGGGCCCCACCAAAGGCACCATGGCCATTTTCGCCGTGTTGCTTTTGATTCTGGAAATGCTGTGGGGGCGGGCTTCGCTCGTGGTTTTTGCGGTCACATTCAACAGCCTGCCCACCACCGAAAACCTGCTGGCCGAAATTGTGCGTGTCGAAAACCTGGAGTTTTTAATCACTTACACCCTGGTGGGTGCCGCCTTTGCGGGCTTGATTTTTGTAACCAGCGCCATTTCCATTCCCATGATTCTGGACCGCCAGACCGATGCCGTTTCGGCCAGCCTGACCAGCATACGCGCCTGTTTGCAAAACCCTGGGGTGATGCTGCTTTGGGGCGCATTGATCACGGGCATTGTGGTGGTGGCCATGTTGCCCTATTTTCTGGGCTTGCTGCTTGCCGGGCCTTGGCTGGGGCATGCCACCTGGCACGCTTACAGATCCATTGTTCCTGCAGCAGATTTCTCGGCGCGCTAACATTGCACCATGAACGCCGCCCAACCGGACCCGCTCGGAACCTTTCCACAACAGCTTGCCAACGCCCGTGCCGGGCAAATACCGTTGGCGCATTTTTGCGATTGGGCCAGGGGGCAAACCTCGCTGACGCAACGCTTGCCACCCGCTTTTGAGACGGTGCTTGTCAATCTGCTGGACCGTTTGGAATCAAGTGCCTTGTTCGCTGAGGAGAGCTGTTCATTCAGCCAAACAGACTTGTGGGACAGCCTGCAAATGTGGGTGGACAAGGCGCGCACAAAGCTGCAAATTGATCCTCTGCCCAATCAGTAACAGCTTCTATATTTTCGAACCCATGAAAACAAAAGCCCTTGTTCAAATTGCCCTGTTGTGCGCTGCGCCCTGGCTGGTGGCTGCGCAAGCGCAAACAGCGGCCAACCCCCACAGTTCGCACCACGCTGCAGCTTCCAATGGCAGTGTCACCCTGCCGAAAGTTGCGGCAGAAGTGCGCCGGGTGGATGCCCAGACCGGCAAAATCACACTGAAGCACGCCGACATCAGCAACTTGGACATGCCCGCCATGACCATGGTGTTCCAAACCGCCTCGCCAGACATGCTCAAAGACCTGGAGGTGGGGCAGAAGGTGCTTTTCACCGCCGACAAAATCAAAGGCGCTTACACCGTGTTGAGCATTGAGCGCGCGCCATGACTGCTTGGGTTGACGCCACCTTGGTCGCGGCTGACTGCGCGCTTCGCACTTTGTTTGCGGCACCCCGCGCTGCCAGAGCTTGCCCTGGTGCAGCAACCCCCGTGCAAGCCGAACAAAGCGCCAGCTTGACACCGGAAGAGAAAGCGGTGGCCGGGGCACTGATGCGTGTAAACCACGTGGGTGAGATTTGTGCGCAAGCACTTTACACCTCCCAAGCACTGGCAGCGCGCCTTGGGCCCGGCCCGACTGCCCGCAAAGAAACCTTGGCGCGGCACTTGGAGGCGGCTGGGCAGGAGGAAACCGACCATTTGGCATGGTGCAAACAGCGTTTGGGTGAACTGGGCTCGCGCCCATCGCTGCTGAATCCGCTTTGGTACGCCGGTGCTTTCGGTATTGGATTGCTCGCCGGACGGGTGGGCGAACGTGTCAGCCTTGGTTTTGTGGTGGAGACCGAACGCCAGGTCGAAGCCCACCTGGAAAGCCACTTGGACCGCCTACCTCCACAGGACCACGCTTCACGGGCCATTGTGGCTCAAATGAAAGCCGACGAAATGCGCCATGCCCGGGAAGCCCAGCACGCGGGGGCAACCGAACTGCCAACAGCCGTGAGCGGTTTGATGAAAGGTGCCGCTAAGGTGATGACTGCCGTGGCGCACCGTATTTGACGCATCGGCCAACGCCGTTACCCCCCACTCAAGGCCTGAACGATGCACAAATCGTCCAGCCCATTCAAGGCATCTGCCAAAGAAGTCAGCCCCCGGCCTTGGTAAAAAAATCGAATGTGCGGCCGCAGCTGCCCCTGTTCATCGATCATCCGAAAACGAATGCCAGGGTACTGGCGGTCCAAATCAATGAGCACCCCGTCTAGGGTTGCGCCGTGTGCCTGAACCCAGCTTTGGCCTGTGTATGACTGCAAAGCGCTGGGTATCAGCACCCTCATAGGGGCGCCTCAGCCACACTCAAAGCCTCAATGGCGTAAATTTCTGGCAAATGGCGGGCCAAACACTCCCAGTGTGCGCCTTCGTCGCGGCTGAACCAAAGTTCGCCACTGGTCGTGCCAAAGTAAACACCCACCTGCGCCTGCTGATCAACCGACATGGCCTGGCGCTTCACAGTCCACCACGCCTGTTGAGGCGGCAGCCCCGTGTCTTGCCGCTGCCAGGTGGCGCCTGCGTCTCGCGTTGTGTACGCCGCAGGGCGCCCCTGCGGGCTGGTGCGGGGCCACACCTGTGTGCCGTCCATGGGGAACACCCACGCCACATCGGCGTTGTGCGGGTGCACCACCATCGGAAATCCAATGTCACCCACGTCGCTTGGCATGTTGTTGCCAATGCGCTCCCAGCGGTTGGCCGGGCGATCCAGCCGGTAGATGCCGCAGTGGTTTTGCTGGTACAGGCGGTCGGGCTGGCTGGGGCACATGCGCAGGCAATGGGGGTCGTGAAAGGCCACGTTGCTGGGCTCAAAACCCTCCACCACCTCCATGCCCTCGACCAAGGTCTGGAAAGTGGCGCCACCATCGGTGGATTCGTGGACACCGCCGCCAGACATGCCAAAGTACAGGTGGTTGGGGTCGCGGGGGTCCAGTGTGATGGAGTGCAGCTTGGGGCCATCGGGGGTGCCGTCTTGCACACTGCCCATCCAATCCCGGTAGGTGGGGTCGTCGTTCACGCTGGAAAACGGAGCCCAGGTCTGGCCCGCATCGGTTGAACGAAACAGCCCCTGCGGCGAGGTGCCGGCGTACCAAACGCCGGGTTCGCTTGGGCGGCCCGGCGTCAACCAAAACGTGTGGTCCACCGAACGGGCAGCCAACCCATTGATGGCGGGCCCAAAAGCGGGCGGTTTTTGGGCTTCAGCCCATGTTTTGCCACCGTCTGTTGAACGGAACACCGTGGGGCCCAAATGCCCGGTTTTGGCTGCTGCCAGCACCACACGGCTGTCGCGGGGGTCCTGTACCACGTGGTGCAGGTTGTGGCCCAAAAAGTGGGGGCCATCAACGTCCCACTGCTGGCGCTCGGCGTTCGATCGAAACGCCCAAGCACCCTTGCGCGTACCCACCCACAACACCACGCTTTGCCGAACTTCAGCCATTTTCACTCCTAAAAAGCTGCAAGCACCTTTTTGGCAACCTTGCAAACGGCTGAGTTTAGCCCCGCATTTATGCCACTTCGATCAGGTCAAACCCGGTGCTGATGTCAGCTGTTTTGCCCAGCATGATGCTGGCCGAGCAGTATTTGTCGTGGCTCATTGCAATCGCACGCTCCACAGCCGAGGCGGGTATGCCTTTGCCCGTGACGGTGAATTGCATGTGAATCTTGGTAAACACTTTCGGGTCGGTGTCAGCCCGCTCGCTGGTGAGTTTGACACTGCAACCGCGCACATCGTGCCGCCCGCGTTTCAAAATCAACACCACGTCATAAGCACTGCAGCCCCCTGTGCCGGCCAACACGGTCTCCATGGGGCGCGGGGCCAGGTTGGCGCCCCCGTTTTCGGGTTTTACTGCATCGGGTGCGCCGTCCATGTTCAAGGTGTGCCCGCTGCCGGTTTCAGCCACAAAGCCCATGCCCGATCGCGTACCGGCAGCGCCTGTCCAGGTAACTGTGCATTCCATCAAAATTTCTCCAAGCAAGTGATTTAGTCAGTTTAATATGTTGCAACGCAACAAAGTTCGACGTATACTGGAACCATTGTAAGCAGCCAAACGTTGTTTACAGGGCGGTGCAAACTGCCCCACGGTTGTCTCCTCTGCCCTCTATGGGTGGTTAATAGCCCGGACATACACTGTCCGGGCTTTTTTTTGCCTTTTTATATGATGTGGGTTTGCCAAGACTCTCCCAACGCCAGGATTTCGCCATGCCCGACACCGCCGCAGCACTCTCTCCCGCCGACTATCTGAAAAAAATCCTCACGGCCCGGGTTTACGATGTGGCGGTTGAATCGGCCCTGGAGCCTGCCAAGAACCTGAGCCGCCGCCTCAACAACACGGTTTTGCTCAAACGGGAAGACCAGCAGCCGGTGTTCAGTTTCAAGCTGCGCGGCGCCTACAACAAGCTGGCACACCTCACGCCCGAACAACTGCAAAAAGGCGTCATTTGCGCCTCGGCCGGCAACCATGCGCAAGGGGTGGCACTGGGGGCCAAAAAACTGGGCACGCGCGCCGTCATCGTCATGCCCACCACCACACCGCAGGTCAAAATCGAAGCGGTCAAGGCCTTGGGTGGCGAAGTGGTGTTGCACGGCGACAGCTATTCCGACGCCTACCAGCACTCCCTGAAACTGGAGCAAGAGCAGGGTTTGACCTTTGTACACCCGTTCGACGACCCTTACGTGATCGCGGGCCAGGGCACGGTGGCCATGGAAATTCTGCGCCAGTTGCAAAGTTTGGGGTCAGACCGCCTGGATGCGGTGTTCGTGGCCATCGGTGGCGGCGGGCTGATCAGCGGCGTGGCCAACTACATCAAAGCGGTGCGGCCTGACATCAAAGTGATTGGGGTGCAAATGAACGACTCCAACGCCATGATCCAATCGGTTCAAGCGGGCGGCAGGGTCACGCTGCCCGATGTGGGCCTGTTCAGCGATGGCACTGCCGTCAAGCTGGTGGGCGAGGAAACCTACCGCGTGGCCAAAAACCTGGTCGATGGTTACGTGACCGTCAACACCGACGAGGTGTGCGCGGCCATCAAAGACATTTTTGTGGACACCCGCAGCATTGTGGAGCCTGCCGGCGCATTGGCGGTGGCCGCCA
>JBDKEX010000300.1:0-3807 GCA_039798985.1 Pseudomonadota bacterium
AAAAGGAATGCCCGCTTGTTTCAACAGCACCCATGGGCGCATTGACCACGAAGAATAGTTTTTGTTGCCGATGTAGAGCTTGAGCATGGTTCAGGCGTATTTTTCGAGAATCCGGGTAGAGCGCTCGACTTCTTTGACCGTGGCGTCGTCGGTGACCGAGACCGCTTCCATCACCGAGCAAGCCATCATCCGGTAGAACGCTTTGTCCATGGCTTTTCGGGCTGCCGACATCTGTTGGGCCACATCTTCGCA
The DNA here is from genome assembly GCA_039798985.1 of Pseudomonadota bacterium. Classification (GTDB taxonomy): domain Bacteria; phylum Pseudomonadota; class Gammaproteobacteria; order Burkholderiales; family Burkholderiaceae_C; genus JBDKEX01. Next base: position 253 of record JBDKEX010000300.1, read on the forward strand.
AGGGCGGCCTGATTCCACCATTTCGATCAATGCGCGCACCTGGCCTTCAATCCGTTTGAGTCGGTTGACCACTTCCCTTTGGTGTTCGCTGCGGTAGGAGGCTTTGGCTGTGGCAGAGCTGGCTTTGCGCGGTGTTTTGGCTGCGGTGGTTGTCATGGCGGCGCTACTTTCTTGGAAACGGCGCTGCAAGTGTGCCAAAAAAAGTGAAAGCCCGGGGCGCTGTTTTGCTGGATGGGGAATTTGATTTGAAAAACACCCTACCCCCTAGGGTAAATATGTAGGGTTTTTGAACTTGCTTTGGGTTATCGTCCCAGCGCAGAGGGGGTTGATCTTGTTCGGGTCAACCCGGTGGCTTCTGTTCAGTTAAGGAAAATCATGCATCTCGTCAAACGTTTTTCGCAGTGGGCGATGGCCTTGCTGCTCGCGCTTGCGGCAACAGGTTGCGGCACCATCAGCACCATGGGGAAATTGGAAAACGGCGCAGCCGCAGAAGCAGGTCGCATGTGGGACCGCTGGATCGAGGGCAATGGCGACATTGCTGTTGCGACCACTTGGGAGCGCAAGGTCAAAGACGGGGTAACGGCCGACAACGTGGCCGAAATTTTGAAAATGGTGGCCATAGAGCGCAACATGCGCGACGTGGGTGTGTTGCCTTTGTCAAAAGAGTTGGAAGCCCGATCGGGCAAAAAAGAGAAGCACCTGACGGTGTACTCGTATTGCAGCCCGGGCACTGCACGCAAGATGGTGGACTTCAGCCCCCACATGGCCGCGTATTTGCCGTGTCGCATCAGCGTGGTGGAAAAAGATGACGGGCTGTGGCTCTACACGCTGAACATGGACATGATGGTAAAAATGGGCCGCAAATTGCCGTCGCCACTGAAAGAGGAAGCCCAGGCAGTGCGTGACACCATTTTCGAGATGATGGAGCGCGCCTCCAAGGGTGAGTTCTGACACCCTTTGGGCTTGCCTGCCAGGGCGGCTTTCTACAAATCAATTCCCAATCCAGGAGTCCCTTTTATGCATTGCAATGCGGTTTTGCGCGCCACGGCTGTGGCTGCGTTGGTGGTTTCGGTGCCGGCGGCCTTCGCCACCAACGGCTATTTTTCTCACGGGTACGGCACCAAAGCCAAAGGCATGGGCGGTGCTGGTGTGGCCTTGGCGCAAGACGGGTTTGCGGGCGCCAACAACCCCGCACAATCGGCGTTTGCCGGTACCCGTTACGACGCGGGAGTTGATTTGTTCATGCCTGTGCGCGGCGCAGAACGTAGCATGACCGGCATGGGCGTTATTGGGTCTGCCGACAGCGCCAGAGAGAAATTTCTGATTCCGGAGTTTGGCTACAACCGCCGAATTTCAGACCAAGTGGGCGTTGGGCTAACCGTGTATGGAAACGGCGGTATGAACACCACCTACCGCACCAACTTGCTCAATGGCGCGGGTGATATGGGCGTGGATTTGATGCAACTGGTGGTTGCACCCACCTGGGCCTACAAGGTGTCCGCTGACCATGCCTTGGGGGTTTCGCCGCTTTTGGTGTACCAAAAGTTCAAGTCATACGGTTTGCAGGCATTTGATCAGACCGGAATGCAGCAAATGTCGTCGCTTCCGGGGCGTGTTACCAACAACGGTTACGACGGCAGCACCGGGGTGGGCTTTCGTTTTGGCTACCTTGGGCAGTTGAACCAAGCGGTGTCGGTGGGCGCTTCGTACTCACCCAAAATCAACATGGGTCGCTTTGACAAATACGCGGGCCTGTTTGCTGGCGCAGGTGATTTTGACATTCCCGAGAACTACACACTGGGCCTGGCCGTGCAGGCCAGTCCTGCCGTACTGGTGGCTTTGGATTACCAGCACATTGGCTACGGCGGAGTGGCCGCCATTGGCAACCCCAGCTTCAACCAGGCACCTTTGGGCACACCCGGAGGGCCGGGGTTTGGTTGGTCCAACGTGAGCGTGTGGAAATTGGGTGCCCAATGGGCGGTTGACGAAAACTTGACCTTGCGCGCCGGCTACAACAAGGGCGACAACCCGATCAACAACATGAATGTGTCGTTCAACATCCTGGCCCCGGGTGTTGTCACCGATCACCTCACATTCGGCGCGACCCGGCGTTTGGACCAGGACTCCGAAGTCAGCTTCAGTTACATGTATGCCAAGTCCACCCGCGTTACCGGCGTTTCAATGTTCGATGCGGCCGCGTTCGGTGGCCCGGGCAATGGCTCCATCACCGAAACGATCCGGATGAAGCAAAGCGCGTTGGGCGTTCAATACAGCCGCAAGTTCTGATTTTTTGCCAAAATAAATCGGCCGACTTCAGCGTTTGGAGGCAAACAGGCGCACTTTCAGCAGCGGGTCGGCTTTTCCAGCGCCGTCCAGGTACAAAGCGGCCACCGGTTCGACGGCCGCTGCCGTGATGCCCAGGGCCTGCAAGTCAGCACCCTCGGTGCCGCTGGCAACGTTGTCTGTTTCCATGGCAGCAATGTTGTCGGTGCTCAACAGCGGTTCACCCGGGATCGATTGCATGACGATTGCCTGCAGGTAGCCCAAAGGCAACGGCAGGCCAATGACGGTGCGCGGGTTGCCCGACAGGCGACCGGCCAATTTGACCAGGCTCTCCAGGGTGAACACCTGTGGGCCGGCGATTTCGAATGTCTTGCCCACAGTCTGCGGGTCTTGCAAGCTGCGCAACACCGCTTTTGCCACATCCCCCACCCAAACCGGCTGGAATTTGGCGCTGGCGCATGCCAGGGGCACCAGGGGCAACACGGCTTGCATGCGGGCAAACATGTTCAAAAACTTGTCTTCAGCACCAAAGATGACGCTGGGGCGCAGCACGGTCAGGGCCAGGTTGTGGGCTGCCAGGGCCGCCTCGCCGGCCGCTTTGGTTTGCTGGTAGAGCGACGAAGCGGCTGCAGAGGCCCCCAGCGCGCTGATGTGAACCAAGCGTTGCACCCCGCTGGCCTTCATGGCCTGTGCCAAGCGCTGCGGCAGTTGCACGTGTACCCGCTCAAACCGCTTGCGGTTGCCATGCAGCACCGCCACCAGGTTCACCACGGCATCGTGGCCGGGCAACAGCTGTTCCAGCACGCCTTCTTGGTTGATGTCGGCTTCCAGCACATCTACTTGCGGCAGCATTTGAATGTGTTGGGCGTGAATGGCGCGCCGTGTAGGCACGGTAACGCGGATGCCTTGTCGTGTGAGTTGTTCGCAAACGTGGCGGCCGACGAAGCCTGTACCGCCCAAGACGAGGACTTTATTCATGGTGACGTGGTAGACGAAGTTTCGAGAATCCCAAGAGTGTAGCGAGCCTGTTCAGGGCAGGTCACGGTTGGGCGCTTCGGCGCTGGCAGTGCGCGGGCCAATCGGGGCCAAATGTTCACTCAAACGTTGCGGCTTGCCCGTGATCAGCGCCGCATATTGGGTGGTGTTGGACAAAACGCGCTTCACATAATCCCGTGTTTCGGCGAAAGGAATGTTTTCAATCCAAATGGCGGCTTCCAGTTGCGGACCGTTGCGCCAGCTGCGCGGGCGGCTGGGCCCGGCGTTGTAAGCGGC
>JBDKEX010000301.1:0-6631 GCA_039798985.1 Pseudomonadota bacterium
TGCAGCGCGGTGCGAAGCACAAAAGTGACAGCCACCAACGGCAAACTCACGACCGCCCCCGCGCCACCCAACCCTGCCACGGCACCCCCCACCAGGCCGTGCCAAATCACGGAATAAGCCAGTGCTAACAACAAGGCGGCCAGCAAACTGGCCCAGTCGGCGTTGGCTTGCACCCACCGGCGCGGCAGGGTCTTGCGCAGCGGGATCACCAACCAATCGGTTACCGCCATTGCAAAAATGCCAGGCTGTTGCGTCATGCGCAACCGGGCTGAATTCATCCAAGCGCGAAGCAAAGCCGCACCCACCAACACAAAGAAAACGGTGTCCAGCAAAAACAACAAAATCCGCATATCAGCGCTTGCCTTTTCGACTTTTCCCCGGGGGTTTACCGGACTTTTGCCCGTTTTTCGCAGCTCGCCCCACCGCTGCCGAAGACCCACCTGCCGACCAGTCCTGGGAACGCGCAGCGCGCCCTGCTCCAGCCCGTGCACCGCGCGAAGAAGCCCTACTCTCACGCGCGGCCGCTGACGAGCGCCCCCCCGGTTTAACTGCAGACTCCCCCGCTTTCTCGCGCAAAGCTCTGGCAACCAAATTGTCTTCGTCAACCACCAGACGAAAATCGATGCGACGACCGTCCAAATCAACACGACTGACCTGGACCCGCACACGGGTGCCCAACGCATACCGGATGCCCGTACGTTCACCGCGCAGCTCTTGCCGTGCTTCGTCGTGCCGGAAATACTCGCCCCCCAATTCGGTGATGTGCACCAGGCCTTCAACGTACAGGCTCTCCAGGGTCACGAACAGGCCAAAAGAGGTCACAGCGGTCACCTGCCCCGTGAATTCCTCGCCCAGGTGTTCGCGCATGTACTTGCACTTGAGCCAAGCCTCGACGTCACGACTGGCTTCATCGGCACGCCGTTCGTTGGCACTGCAATGCAGCCCAGCGGCTTGCCACGCCAACAATTCGCCCGAAGGTTTTTTGCCTGGCCCTGCGTTGCCGGGTTGGGCACCTCGCCCACCCTTGTCTGCCAGCCGCTTGGCCAGTTTAGCGTGTGCTTCGCCGGGGGTAGGCAAACTGGGCAGTTGGTACTTGCGCTCGGCCAAAATGCTTTTGATGACCCGGTGCACCAGCAGATCCGGGTAACGCCTGATGGGGCTGGTGAAGTGCGTGTAGGCATCAAACGCCAAGCCAAAGTGACCGCTGTTGTGCGGTGAATAAATGGCTTGCTGCATGGAGCGCAGCAGCATTTGGTGAATTTGCTGCGCATCTGGTCGGCTTCCGGTGGCCGCCGCAATTTGCTGGAACTCTTTGGGGTGCGGCACATCCCCCACGCTGTAAGGCACCGCCAATGCCTTGAGGTACTGGCGCAAGGTCTCGAGCTTCTCGGGCGTGGGGCCCTCGTGCACCCGAAAAAGGCCGGGGTGTTTGCCTTGCGCTATGAACTCCGCCGAACACACGTTAGCGGCCAGCATGGCCTCCTCTATGAGCTTGTGGGCTTCGTTGCGGGTGCGAGGCACAATTTTTTCGATGTGCCCGGACTCGTCACAAACAATCTGGGTTTCGGTGGTCTCAAAATCAACGGCGCCGCGCTGCCCACGCGCCTGCAGCAAGGCACGGTACACGTCGTGCAGGTTGAGCAAATGGGGCACCAAAGCTTTGCGTTGCTGCGCCTCGGGGCCGCGGGTATTTTGCAGCACTGCGGCCACTTCGGTGTAGGTCAGCCGCCCGTGGCTGTACATCACAGCCGGGTAAAACTGGTAGGCGTGGATTTCGCCCTTGGCGTTGATCAGCATGTCGCAGACCATGCACAAACGCTCCACCTCGGGGTTGAGCGAACACAAACCGTTGGACAGTTTTTCCGGCAGCATAGGGATGACCCGGCGCGGGAAATAGACACTGGTGGCCCGGTCGTATGCGTCTATATCAATGGGGGCCCCGGTTTCCACGTAGTGGCTCACATCCGCAATCGCCACCAACAAGCGCCAACCCTTGGCCCGCCCTACTTTGGCAGGTTCACAGTACACAGCGTCGTCGAAATCACGGGCGTCTTCGCCGTCAATCGTTACCAGGGGCACATCGGTCAAATCGACCCGGTGCTTTTTGTCGGTGGCTCGCACTTTGTCGGGCAAGCCACGGGCCTGGGCCAATGCAGCCTCAGAAAACTCATGCGGCACTCCGTATTTGCGTACCGCGATTTCAATTTCCATGCCTGGGTCGTCAATCTCGCCCAGCACTTCCTTGACCCGCCCCACCGGCTGCCCATACAGTGCAGGCGGTTCGGTCAACTCCACCACAACCACTTGCCCGGGCTTGGCCGCACCCGTGGCCCCTTTGGGCACCAAAACGTCCTGCCCATAACGTTTGTCTTCGGGTGCCACCAACCACACACCGCTTTCTTGCAACAAACGCCCAATGATCGGACTGCTGGAGCGTTCAAGAATTTCAGTCACGCGCCCTTCAGGGCGGCCTTTGCGGTCTTGACGCAGGATACGGGCCTTGACCCGGTCCCGGTGCAACACGGCACGCATTTCGTTCGGCGGCAAATAAAGATCAGGCTGACCATCGTCCCTGATCACGAAACCATGGCCGTCGCGATGGCCAGAAACCACCCCCTCAAACTCGGCCAGCAAATGGGAATTGTCTTTCACGTGTATTTTTTAGCTTCTGAAACCATGCTATACTTTCAGCTTATCTGAAAGCCCAGGTGGCGGAATTGGTAGACGCACTAGTTTCAGGTACTAGCGCTGCGAGGCGTGGAGGTTCGAGTCCTCTCCTGGGCACCAATCATAAAGACTAAAGCCTGCAAAATGCGTTTTGCAGGCTTTTTTCTTTTGCAGCCACGCACAAGCCGAATTGAAATTCCTTGGGTGCACCGCGTGCTAGAATCGATGCATCTGAAAGCCCAGGTGGCGGAATTGGTAGACGCACTAGTTTCAGGTACTAGCGCTGAGAGGCGTGGAGGTTCGAGTCCTCTCCTGGGCACCAAATCATTGCAAAACCCGAAGGACTCAACACCTTCGGGTTTTTTGTTTTCCGGTCGCGGTTTTACACAACCGTGCCGACCAGATCGTGCCCTTGAGTGCCCACGATTCGAACCTTGACAAAATCACCCACTTTGTAGGTTTTGCTGGCTTTTTCGGTGGGCTGCAATTGGACCAAGCCATCAATCTCGGGGGCATCGGCATAGGTGCGACCCACCCCACCCTTCTTGCCCAGGCTGGACGCCTGGTCCACCAACACTTGCATGGTTGCGCCCATACGCCCTTGCAGTTTTGCAGTTGACACGGCTTCTGCAACCGCCATAAACCTGGCCTGCCTTTCATGGCGAACAGCCTCCGGAACAGGGGCCGGCAACTCATTGGCAGCCGCCCCCACCACCGGGGAATAAGCAAAACAACCCGCGCGGTCAATTTGCGCCTCTTGAACGAAATCCAACAGGTGCTGGAATTCCGCTTCGGTTTCACCCGGAAAGCCTGCAATAAAGGTGCTGCGCACCACCAGCTCCGGGCAAGCGTCGCGCCAACGTTGAATGCGCTCGAGGTTCTTTTCGCCGCTGGCGGGCCGTTTCATCCGCTTGAGCACATCGGGGTGGCTGTGCTGCAAGGGCACGTCCAGGTATGGCAAACACAAGCCATCGGCCATCAGGGGGATGATGTCGTCTACATGCGGATAGGGGTACACGTAATGCAAGCGAACCCAGGCACCGTGAGCCCGAGCAAGTTCGCCCAACGCGCGAACCAGGTCAAACATTTTGGTTTTGACCGGCTTGCCATCCCAAAACCCGGTGCGGTACTGCAAATCGACGCCGTAAGCCGATGTGTCTTGACTGACCACCAACAGCTCTTTAACGCCCGCTTCAAACAACTTCCGGGCTTCTGTGAGTACTTCACCCACCGGCCGGCTGACCAGGTCGCCGCGCATGGAGGGAATGATGCAAAAAGTACAACGGTGGTTGCAGCCTTCGCTGATTTTGAGGTACGCGTAGTGCCGGGGGGTGAGTTTGATACCCTGAGGCGGCACCAAATCCACGAATGGGTCGTGGGGTTTGGGCAGGTGTTGGTGCACCGCCTCCATCACCTCGTGGGTTGCATGGGGGCCGGTCACAGCCAGCACAGAGGGGTGCATCTGCTGCACCAGATTTTGGCCGTTGTCAGCCGCACGCGCGCCCAAACACCCTGTCACAATTACTCTGCCATTTTCGGCCAAGGCTTCGCCTATGGTGTCGAGGCTTTCTTTGACCGCGTCGTCAATAAACCCGCAGGTGTTGACGATGACCAAATCAGCCCCTTGGAAGGTTTTGCTGGTTTGGTAGCCCTCGGCACTGAGTTGTGTGAGGATCAATTCGGAGTCGGTCAAGGCCTTGGGGCAGCCCAGGCTGACGAAACCGACTTTGGGGGTGGAATGGGGAAATGCAGTAGCAGACATCCCCCGATTGTCTCAGGTCTGCTCAAGTGGGGCGTTTGAGCCCAAAAGCATTGAGCATTTGTTCTTGCATTTGGGTCAAAGCAGACTGGGATTGCTCGAAATAATTGCCCATCATGCCTTGCATCATGGGGTTGGGCACGTTCATGAACTGCTGCCACACCTCGGGCGTGAGTTCCTTGGTCTGTTCTGCCATTTTTTGTTGCAAATCCATGAAGATTTGCATGTTTTGCTCCAGGTATGACCCCATGGAATCCTGCATGGAATGGCCATAGAAGCGGATGATATTGGCCAGCATGCGTTCGGAGAACAAGGGAACCCCAGCGGTTTCTTCCTCGAGAATGATCTGAAGCAAAATGCTTCGGGTGATGTCCTCGTTGGTTTTGGCGTCACGCACCACGAAGGGTTCGCCCTTCATGACCAAAGCCTTGACTTCGGCCAACGTGATGTAGGTGGAGGAATTGGTGTCGTAAAGCCTGCGGTTCGGGTATTTTTTGATCACACGAACGGCGCCTGTGGGCTGATCGGACACATGTTCTGCTTCTGGCGAGGGCAAATCGAACTCCTTGACAACTTCATCTATAGACCGGGAGTATGACCGATTGGCCAATACTGGTCAGATTTTTGACACCAAAATGCTGCCAGCGCCCCCTGACTTGTGGCTAAATTTGCGGGCATTCAAAAAAAGTGTGAAAAATCGAGGCGACTCACTTGGAAACGCCCCGCTTTGGGATTAGCATGCGCTTGCCTGAGTGAGCGATGTTGTCGCCACTGGCCAGAACTCAACTTACTGAAGGATTCGTACATGGCAACAGCAAAGAAAGCGCCGGCTGCCAAAGCCGCTGCAGCTCCCGCGAAAAAGGCCGCTGCACCAGCAAAGGCAGCTGCACCTGCAGCCAAGCGGGCTACCAACGCTGCATTCATGAAGCCAATGAAGCCCAGCGCTACTTTGGCCGCGATTGTGGGTGCAAATGCTATCCCTCGCACCGAAGTGACGAAAAAGGTGTGGGAGTACATCAAGAAGCACAAGCTGCAAGACGCCGCAAACAAGCGCATGATCAATGCAGACGCCAAGCTGAAAGATATTTTCAAGAAGCCCCAAGTTTCCATGTTCGAAATGACCAAGCTGGTCAACGAGCACCTGTCCTGAGCAGGCATCGAACTTGAGAAAACCGGCCGATTGAAGCCGGTTTTTTTATGTTTGCTGCTGGGTGCGACGCCCCACCCCAAGCGCAACGCCCACCGAAGCCGCGAGCACCAAGCCCGCGCCCGCGAGTGTAGCGGCGTACCATCCGCGGTCCATCATGGCGCCAAACAAAACCGGGGACACCGCAAAACCCACGTCAAGCCCTGAATAGACCGTACCGTACACACGCCCGGTGGCGCCTTTCGGTGTGGCTCGCTTGATCATCATGTCTCGGCTGGGGCCCCCAATGCCTATGGCAAAGCCGGTGGCGGCCAACACCACCATGGTGCCCTGCCCGCCCAGCCACCCGGTGGCACACAGGCCCAGCAACACAGCCCCCGCCCCCATGGCCCAGGCCACCACTTGTTCGCTCAAGCGTGTTCTTGCTGCAACAACGCCCCCCACAAACATGCCCAAAGCACCGCACAACATATAAGAGGTGATCGCGAGTGTGGCCGCTTCATAGCCAACCCCGTGAACTGCTTTCAATATGGAAGTGGCATAGGTTTGAACCACCGCCAGGGTCATGGTGGAAAGCAGGAAAAACGCAAAGCACCACCACACCACCGGCAAGCGCAGGTAGGACAGGTCACTGGGCCCGCTTCCACCGCGATGGCGCTGCAGCACTTCGGTGTGCAAGTGTTGGCGGTTCCACCAAAAAAACACGAAGACCAGCACGTACAGCATGGCTGCAGATGCGTAGGCGGTTCGCCAGTTCTCCATGGTGGTGATACCCACCAAAAAAACCGGTGCCAACGCCCAACCCAAATTGCCCGTTAAACCGTGGGCACTGAAAGCGTAACCCAAACGGGACGGCGACACCCTCTGGTTCAAAATCGAAAAATCCACCGGATGAAAGGGTGCATTGCCCAGCCCCGCCATCAATGCAACCACCACCAGGCTGGCATAGCCTTGGGCCAGACTTGCCACCAGTGCGGCGCCAGCGAACAACGCAATGGATGAAAAAAGCACCGGGCGTGCACCCACCCGGTCAACCAGAAAACCTGACGAGGCCTGAC
>JBDKEX010000302.1:0-5421 GCA_039798985.1 Pseudomonadota bacterium
CCGTGCTTGGGCACGCCAATGTAATTGGCCTGTTCGTCGCTCAACTCGGTCAATTGCACGCCGAGCTTGCGCAACTGCAAGCGGGCCACTTTCTCGTCCAGGTGCTTGGGCAACACATACACCTTGCCCACGTCGTAGCCTTCGGGGTGGGTGAACAGCTCGATCTGCGCAATGGTCTGGTTGGCAAAGCTCGACGACATCACGTAACTGGGGTGCCCGGTGGCGCAACCCAGGTTCACCAAACGGCCTTTGGCCAGCAAGATGATGCGCTTGCCGTCCGGGAAAATCACGTGGTCCACCTGAGGCTTGATTTCGTCCCACTGGCATTTGGCTTCCAAGGCAGCAACGTCGATTTCGTTGTCGAAATGGCCAATGTTGCACACAATGGCTTGGTCTTTCATGGCGGCCATGTGGTCGTAATTGATGACGTTTTTGTTGCCTGTGGCGGTCACAAAAATATCGCCATGCGCGGCGGCGTAGTCCATGGTGACCACGCGGTAGCCTTCCATGGCCGCTTGCAGGGCGCAAATCGGGTCGATTTCGGTCACCCACACTTGAGCACTCAGCGCGCGCAAGGCTTGGGCGCTGCCCTTGCCCACGTCGCCATAACCGGCCACCACAGCCACCTTGCCTGCAATCATCACGTCGGTGGCGCGCTTGATGCCATCCACCAGGCTTTCGCGGCAGCCGTACAGGTTGTCGAACTTGCTCTTGGTAACAGAATCGTTGACGTTGATGGCGCGGAACATGAGCGTGCCGCGGGCAGACATTTCTTTCAGGCGGTGCACGCCGGTGGTGGTTTCTTCGGTCACGCCCAAAATTTGAGCGCTTTTGCGGCTGTACCAGGTGGGGTCTTGCGCCAGCTTGGCTTGAATGGCCGCGAACAGAATGCGTTCTTCCTCGCTGCCGGGGTTGGCCAACACGCTGGGGGTGTGTTCGGCCTGTTTGCCCAGGTGCATCAGCAAAGTGGCATCGCCGCCGTCGTCCAAGATCATGTTGGGGCCTTCGCCGTCGGTGCCGGGCGCGCCAAAATCAAAAATGCGGTGGGTGTAGTCCCAGTAATCCACCAAGGTTTCGCCTTTGATGGCGAACACCGGCGTTCCTGCGGCGGCAATGGCCGCAGCGGCATGGTCTTGCGTGCTGAAAATATTGCACGAGGCCCAGCGCACATCGGCGCCCAGGGCTTGCAAGGTCTCAATCAACACGGCCGTTTGAATGGTCATGTGCAGCGAACCGGTGATGCGGGCGCCCCGCAGCGGTTGCTTGGCGGCGAATTCGTCGCGAATCGCCATCAGGCCAGGCATTTCGGTTTCGGCAATGCGGATTTCTTTGCGGCCCCAGTCGGCCAAGGCAATGTCAGCAATGGCGCTGTCGGCAATAACTGGGTTTCTGAGCGGTGCGTTCATGGTGGACTCCAAACAGTTGAGAGAACAACCACCCCCACCGATGACAAGCCTCGCGCTCACACCGGGACAGGGGTGGGCGAGCGCGGTTGTCTGTGGCTGGCAATTTGCCAGCAGCTCCGAGCCTCACCCCTTCAACCATCTTGGCGACAGGGCTGCAACGCTCCTCGGAAGTTTTCATTATAGAACGGCCGAGCTCCCCCGCCAGCTTCCTATAATTCAGGCACACCTTAGTAGAACGTCGATTTTGAACACACCTACAGCATCTCCACCGAATGCGTTGTCGCTGGTTGCAGCCGACATGCGCGAGGTGGATCGAGTGATTCAACGCCGGCTGACCAGCGAAGTGCCACTGGTCAGTCAGGTCGTGCAATACATCGTCAATGCAGGCGGCAAGCGTGTGCGCCCGGCCCTTCTGCTGCTGATGTGCGGCGCGCTGGGCTGCACCGACGAGCGCCGCCACAGCTTGGCTGCGGTGGTCGAGTTCATACACACCGCCACATTGCTGCACGACGACGTGGTGGACGAATCCACCTTGCGCCGCGGCCGCGACACCGCCAACGAAGTGTTTGGCAATGCCACCAGCGTCTTGGTGGGTGATTTTTTGTACTCCCGCGCGTTCCAAATGATGGTGGATGTGGGGAACATGCGCATCATGCAAGTGCTGGCCGATGCCACCAACGTGATCGCCGAGGGCGAAGTGCTGCAGTTGATGAACATGCACGATGCCACGCTGAGCGAAGCCGACTACTTGCGGGTTATTCGCGCCAAAACGGCCAAACTGTTTGAAGCCAGTGCTCGATTGGCGGCCATTTTGAGCGGTGCAGACGCCGAGTTGGAAGCGCAATGCGCCTCCTACGGCCAAGCCTTGGGTGCCGCCTTCCAGGTGGTAGACGATGTGCTGGATTACGAAGGTGACGCCACCGAGTTGGGCAAAAACCTGGGCGACGACCTGCGCGAAGGCAAGGTCACCCTGCCCATCATTTGCACCCTCAAGCGTTGCGCTGCCGAAGAGGCAACACTGATACGGACGGCCATTGAAGAGGGCAACACCGACCAGTTGGACGCCATTTTGCAAATCGTGCGAACCAGCGGCGGCTTGCAAGACGCCCGGCTGACCGCCCAAGCAGAAGCACAACGCGCTATTGACGCAGCACGCGCCCTGCCAACCAACACGCACCAGGAAGCTTTGGTACAATTGGCCGCCTCACTTTTGGAGCGTCGCTCCTGATGTGGTTGTCGGAATGTAGCGCAGTCTGGTAGCGCACTTCGTTCGGGACGAAGGGGTCGGAGGTTCGAATCCTCTCATTCCGACCAAATAAATCAATGGGTTATACGCTCATGCGGCACACCCCCTCTGTGTTGTAGCGGCGGCGTCTTTCAAGTCAATGCGCTGGCCTTATGCCTTTAAGGCAGCTTCTGGAGTGGCGCCCCGCAACGCCGGATAAAGCGCCCTGAACCTTTGGTAGCGCACCTGCAAGCGCTGGTGCGTTTGCGCACTGGGCGCGAAGGTGTGCGCCACTGCGGGGGTGCGGCACACGTCTGCCAAAGCTCCGCCCGCCGCCAGCCAACCCAGGCGTGCGGCCCCCAGGGCGCCGCCTGTTTCGCCACCTTGGTGCAGTTGCAAAGGGCGGTTGAAGGTGCTGGCCAACAGCTGCGCCCACCAAGCGCTGCGAGCACCGCCCCCCACCAGCGACAAGGGGGTGTTGGCGGTGCCGCCATCCAAGGTGAGCAAACCATCGAGCAGACCAAAACCCACCCCTTCGGCCACGGCATAGGCCAGATCGGCACGCTGGTGGGCGGCCACCATGCCCACCCAGCAGGCTTGGGCGTGGGGGTTGTTGTGGGGCGATCGCTCACCATTGAGGTAAGGCAAAAAGCAAGGCGCTTGGTCTTGCCGCTGGGCGTCCAAGGTGGCGGCATCGGCCAGCAGGGCCGCCTCTGCGGCATAGCCCAGCATCTGCGCGGCCCAGGTAACGGCGCTGGCGGCGCTGAGCATGACCGACATTTGATGCCAGCGGCCAGGCAGCGCATGGCAAAAGGCGTGCACCGCCTGTTGCGGATTGGGGGTGAAGCGGTTGCTGCTTAAAAACACCACGCCCGAAGTGCCCAGGGACACAAAGCCCTGCCCCGGCGCCACCACGCCCATGCCCACCGCACTGGCGGCGTTGTCGCCAGCGCCACCCGCCACAGGCACGTTGAGCGGAAGGCCCCAGCGTTGGCACAGGCTGGGCAGCAGGTGACCCGACACCTCGCTGCCTTCAACCAGCCGGGGCATGTGCTGGCGGTTCAGGCCGGTGGCCGCCAGCAGTTGGTCGGACCAGTCTCTGTTTGCCACGTCCAGCCACAAGGTGCCCGCGGCATCGGACATGTCGCTGACGGCTTGCCCGGTGAGTTGCAGGCGCAGCCAGTCTTTGGGCAACAACACCAGCGCCACTTGCGCGAACACGTTGGGTTCGTGGTCACGCACCCAAGCCAGTTTGGGCGCGGTAAAACCAGGCATAGCCAGGTTGCCGCTGATTTGGCCCAAATTGGGCACAGCCTGGGTCAATGCAACGCACTGGGCGCCGCTGCGGCCGTCGTTCCACAAAATGGCCGGGCGCAGCACCTGCTGCTGCGCGTTGAGCAACACGGCGCCATGCATTTGCCCCGACAAACCCACCGCTTTCAGGCCCGCCAAGGCCTGTGGATGCAGGGTTTGCAGCTGGGCCATCACAGATTCCAGCGCCTGCCACCAATCGGCAGGGTTTTGTTCAGACCAAAGCGCCTGGGGGCGCTGCACGGTCAAGGGCGCGTGGGCGGTGGCAATGACTTGGTGTTCGCCGCTTAACAGCAGGGCTTTCAGCTCTGAGGTGCCCAGATCGAGGCCTAAGTACATGGTGGGTGTTCCGGTTCAGGCAGCGCCGTGAAAACGGGCATGCGACTGGCGGCGAAATTCAGTGGGTGTCATGCCTTTGATTTCATGAAACCGCCGGTTGAAGTTGGCCACATTGTTGAACCCAACCTCGTAGCAAATATGGGTGACTTGTTGATCGCTTTCCATCAGGCGCTGGCACGCACGGTTGATGCGCACGCGGTTGACGAAATCGGTGAAGGTGTTGCCGGTGGCCCGCTTGAAAAAGCGGCTGAACTGGCTTTCGCTCATGTTGTATTCGACCGCAAAATCGCACACCGACAGGGGTTCGGACAGGTGGTCGGTGATGCGGTTGACCACCCCGTCTATACGGTCGAGCGCGTCGTCGTCGTCGTCGCCTTGCAACTGAACGTTGGACAGCAGGCGGTAGTCGGAACAGGCGGCCAAATCCCCCAAAAAGTCACAGAAGGCGGCGAATCGTTGGATGCCACGGGCGTTTTTGACGCGGTGCCAATGGTCGTGCGCCTGGTCCGACACGCCAAAAAACTCGATGCCGTGTTTGGCCCGTTCCAACATGGGCAGCACGGTGGCCAGTTCGGGGATGGACTGCGCAGCCTGTTCCAGCGGGTCGTGAGCGAACTGGATGGCCAGGTCGCGCAGGGGCACGCCGCCTTCGGGCAAGTCCATGGACACCCAGTTGTGTGGCAAACGGGGGCCGGTCAGGACCACTTGCCCAGGGTGGAACTGCCCGATCCAGTCGCCCACAAACACCTTGCCCGAGGTGCAGGTGATCAGGTGCAGTTCGTATTCGTCGTGGCAGTGCCAACGCGCCAACTGGGTCGGAAAACCGTGCGACAAACACCGCACCATGCCGACCTCGTTGGGGGATTCGTACCCCAGGTCGGGAAGGCGGGCAAAGTCACGTTCCAGCTCGGGCTTGAGCTGGCGTGGAGACTGGCGGGTGCGTACTGTCATGGTGTGACCCCTCAAGACGCATGATAGCCGGCCACAAATGCCCCGACACGGCCGCTGGCGTTGCGAATGGCGGATTCCAGGCGCGGGTCACTGGCCAGTTCACCCCACAAGGTGGCATCGGCAGCAAACGCGGCCACAGGGTCGGCAGATTCGCACATGGCATGGGCCGCCGCCGGGTCCATGGCCTGG
>JBDKEX010000303.1:0-5091 GCA_039798985.1 Pseudomonadota bacterium
ACTTGGGGTTGGTGGCAGACGGAGAAATTTGCGGAATGCCAGCTGCGTTGTACAACTGCGAAGCGGGAATGGTGGTGCCCGAGTTCAAGTGCCCAATCACGCCGTTGACCTTGGCATCAACCAGTTTCTGAGCAGCAGCGGTGCCTTGCTTGGGATCAGCTGCATCGTCTTCAGCCAACAATTCGAACTTGGCAGGCTTGCCGTCAATGGTCAGCTTGGCAGCGTTCAGTTCGTCGATCGCCATGCGGGCGCCGTTTTCGTTGTCTTTGCCCAGGTGAGCAATGGCGCCACTGGTGGGCCCAACGTGACCGATTTTGATGACCAAGCCTGCGGGTGCTGCAGGCGCAGGAGCTGCTGCAGGAGCTGCTTCTTCCTTTTTGCCACAAGCCACAAGCGCTACAGCTGCAGCCACAACCGCCAGTTTCATCGTCATTTGCATATGAACCTTTGAATGAGAAGAAATAATAAATGTTTGAGCGCAAAATAGCGCGCATCTGCAACGATACCCTAAAAATGTCGGTTTTGTATACCGACCCAGTAGAAGCACCTAGATCCAAGAGGAACTTTGGCGACTTTGCAAGACTTCTTCGACGATATTGCGCAGTTGATCTTCCAGTCTGGCATGAGCCGATTGGGCAAATTGGTCAATTTCAGCCTGCAAGGCAGCGTGAGCCGCTGGCAATATGCGTTCGATCAGTTGCTCCGCCAGGTCAGCAGGAGGCACGCTGGCAGTATCTTGTGGGCCGGTTTCTGCCCGTGGCTCGGCGGGCCAATCCGCTGGGGCCGCGTAGGCTTGGCGCGCTTGCACCACTTCGGTCAGGGTGGGAACAAACCGGGGTGGGGGGCGCTTTGGGTTGTTCATGCCCTGCCCTCCCCTGCAGAGGCGGTTTGCATGGCGTCATGGCGCGACAAAGTGCACCCCTTGGCCAGATAAGCACGCCACCGGTCGCGCGCTGGCGCACGTTCACTCTCGAGCAATCCAACGATTTCAATCACCCGGCCAAAAACAGCTATGTCTTGTGGCATTTCAGGCAGGCAATTGACCAAAACGTCTGAAGTCAAATGGGGGGCCCATGCTTCAGCCAACACAACCGGACTCCGGGCCAACACCCCAGGTGGGGCATCTGAACGGCAGTGCGCCAGAAATTCGTTTTGCTCGAAGGTCCAAAGTTCAGTATCCAGTTGGGTCAGCAAATCTGCGGGGCCACAAACCAAAGCCCGCTTGTTGGCATGGTGGGCCTTGCGCAACAACCGGCACAGGTAGGGCACTTTGTGCGCCACATTGAAGTGGAAAGCCACGTCGATGGGTTGATTCATGCGGCACTGAATAAATCTACGCCTTGACCGAACGTTTGGCTTTGGGCTTGGCGGCTGCACTTGTTGCTGTGCTGGTGGCCAAGCGTTCAGCTTCGTCCAACAGATAGCGAACCAGCAACGCAACCGGGCGCCCGGTGGAGCCTTTGGTCGCCCCGCTTTTCCAGGCAACGCCAGCAATGTCCAGGTGGGCCCACGGCCATGCACCCACAAATTTTTGCAAAAACTTGGCGGCCGTGACCGAGCCGGCCTGCCGACCGGCCACGTTGCCCATATCGGCAAAATTGGACTTCAAGCCTTCGGCGTACTCATCGTCCAAGGGCATGCGCCAACACGGGTCTTGCGCCGCGTCACCGGCTTGCTGCAAGTGCTGGGCCAATGCATCGGTGTTGGAAAACAAACCCGCCCGCACCGCACCCAGAGCAATCACACAGGCTCCGGTCAACGTGGCAATATCGATCACAGCGCGCGGCTTGAAACGCTCTGCATAGGTCAGGGCGTCGCACAAAATCAAACGGCCCTCGGCGTCGGTGTTCAAAATTTCAATGGTTTGCCCGCTCATGCTGGTCACCACGTCACCGGGTTTTACAGCCCTGCCGTCGGGCATGTTTTCGCAACTGGGAATGATTCCCACCACATTGATTTTGGGTTGCAACTGTGCCAGCGCTTCAAAAGTGCCCAACACGCTGGCCGCGCCGCCCATGTCGAACTTCATCTCGTCCATCTCGGGGGCGGGCTTGATAGAGATGCCCCCGGTGTCAAAGGTTATGCCTTTGCCCACCAGTACCACTGGCGCCTGGTTTTTGGCAGCGCCTTGGTACTTCATCACAATAAAGCGCAATGGCTCCTCGGAGCCTTTGGCCACTGCCAGAAAAGCGCCCATGCCCAATTTGGCCACTTCTTTGGGGCCCAATACCTCGGTGCTGATGGATCGCTCTTTGCCCAGCAACAGGGCTGCCTCGGCCAAGCGCGACGGCGTAGCGTGGTTGCCCGGCCGGTTGGCCCATTCTTTGGCCAAGGCCACGCCGCGCGCAGTGGCAAAAGCTGTTGCACAAGCCGCTTGCAGCGCGACCGTGGACTTGACTACACCCAGCGTGAACTTGACTGCCGGCTGTGGTGCCGGTTTGGACTTGGTGGTTTGATAAACATAAGTGGCGTCGGCCAGAGCCTGCACCACCGCGGAAACGGTTTGCGCCTGGGCGTCTCCCAACCAAACCGCCACATGCTTCAAGGCTGCATGTTTTGCGGCGGCAAAAGCCGCCACTGCCGCCTTTCTTGCATCGCGGGCGCTGCCGTCGCCAGCGCGCACCAAAACCACACGGCGTGGCTTAAGACCCGGCACAGCGTAGCCCTGCAACACTTTGCCCACGCCCTCTTCCAAGTCCTTGTGGGTCAGGGCTTGGTTGACCCAGTTTTGCAACGAATCTGTTGGATCCAAAGCGACGGTCGCACCGGCGGTGTCGGGCCAAAAGACCAAGAGAGCGTCGGCAGGGGCCAGGCCCGCATTTGCCAAGCTGAGCGACTTGAGTTCAAAGTTCATAATATCGACTGGTTTTAACGCATACGCATGTTATTCGATTCCTCGATCCGAAGAGAGCTGGGCCGCAGTTTTGGCGCCACGTTGCTGGTGCTGGTGACCATCGTCATCACCATGTTGCTGATACGCACCCTGGGTTTGGCCAACCGGGGCAGTGTGAACCCTCAGGAGATCATGCTGGTGCTCACCTACACCGTGCTGGGCCGGCTGCCCACGGTGTTGACGCTGGCTTTGTTTATAGCGGTGGTGTCGGTGCTTTCGCGCATGTACCGCGAGAGCGAAATGGTCATTTGGCAAACCAGTGGGCAGGGGTTGATGTCGTTGCTCAAGCCGGTGTTTCGCTTCGCTTGGCCGGTGTTGGCCATGATTGGATTGTTGGTGTTGCTGGTGTGGCCTTGGGCCAACGAGCAAACCGATCAGCTGCGTGAGCGTTTTGAAAGGCGCGGGGATTTGGAACGCGTTTCTCCCGGGCAATTTCAGGAATCGTCTGCCGGGCGCAGGGTGTTTTTTGTGGACAAAGACAGCGAAGGCAGCAAAGAAGGACGCAATGTTTTTGTGTCAGAGGCGATGAAGGATGGCAGTGAAATCATCACCTCTGCGCGCAGTGGACGGGTGCAGTGGGTGGATGATGCACCGGTCTTGTTGCTGGAGCGGGGGCAGCGTGTACAGCAGGCAGCGGGCGCCGGAACAACACAGATCAGTGAATTTGAGGAATACGGTATCCAGGTGGACAACACCAGCAACAAGTCCATGGGGGGTGGGAGTTTGAAGTCGCTTCCAACCTGGGAGCTGCTTCGCAACCCCAGCATGGCCAATCAGGGTGAATTGGGCTGGCGTTTGGGCATGGCTTGGACGGCAATCAATTTCATTCTTTTGGCTGTGGCCACCACCACAGGCAACCCACGTGCGGGGCGAAGCGGCAACCAAGCTTTTATGCTGTTTGCTTTTGTGTTTTATTACAACTTCCTCAACCTGGGGCAAACTTGGGTGACGGGTGGCTTGTTTGGGCTGGTGCCTTTTATGGCGGCATTGCATGGGTCTGCCATGGTGTTGGCAGTTGCCTGGTTGTACCTGCGGCACCACAACCTGCATCTGGGCCTGCGGTTCAGACTTCGTGGCACCAAGGGCGCGGCATGAAAACCTTGCGTCGCCTCATTTACCTGGAGATTTTGGTGGCCGTGGGCTTTGTCCTGCTGTCATTCGTTTCCTTGTTCGTGTTTTTTGATTTGGTGGACGAACTCCCCGCCTTGGGCAAGGCTGCCGCTGGCTCGGCGGAGAGCGTTTACAAACTCAGGCACGCCTTTGCTTACGTGGTGTTGCTGGTGCCCAACCGTTTGTACGAACTGATGCCAATTGCTGTGCTGATTGGTTCGGTTTTTGTGTTGACCCGTTTTGCCCAAAGCTCGGAATACACCATCCTGCGAACCAGCGGCCTGGGGCCTTGGCGGGCGTTGCGCACGCTGTTGGCACTTGGCGCCGGTTTTGTGGTGCTGACGTTTGTGCTTGGCGACTATTTGGCCCCGTATGCGGACCGCCAGGCGCAAATGCTCAAAGCCCACTTTCAAGGCAGAATCAGCGTTGGGCAAACGGGCGCATGGTTGCGCGAAAAACAGGCAACGAATCTGTTTTCAGTCAATGTGGGGGCACTGGATGCCAACTCTCGCTTGCGCGATATACGCTTGTTCAGATTCAACGCCCAAGGCCAAATTGATGCCACCTTGCAAGCCGAATCCGGCGATATTGGCCCTGGCGACCAGTGGCAGCTGCACAACGTATTGATGCGCGACATGACGGGCAACCACCAAACCCCCCCTCGGATTGAACAGGTTCGCTTGCCCGAATTCACTTGGCCCACCACCCTGACCGCAGAAATGGTTTCTGTGGCTTTGCTCAACCCAGAGCGCATGCGCACGCTGGACCTTTTCAATTACATCAACCACCTGGAAGCAAACAACCAAACCGCGCAGCGCTATGAAATTGAGTTTTGGCGCAAGGTGTTTTATCCGCTCAGTTGTTTGGTGATGGTGGTTCTGGCGCTGCCGTTTGCCTACCTGCATTTTCGCAGCGGCGGGGTGGCAGGTTATGTGTTTTTGGGGGTGATGATTGGCATCAGCTTCTTCCTGCTGAACAACGTGTTCGGCTACATTGGCAACTTGCGCGCTTGGGAGCCTTGGTTGGCAGCTGCCTCGCCCGCCTTGCTTTACACCGTGGCTTCGCTCGGGGCTTTTGGCTGGTTGGTG
>JBDKEX010000304.1:0-8495 GCA_039798985.1 Pseudomonadota bacterium
CGTTCCCGTTCCCGTTCCCGTTCCCGTTCCAAAGGATGTCATCCGTGCGTGCTGTGATTGTTTTTGCCCATGGTTCCCGAGACCCGTTGTGGCGCAAGCCGGTTGAACTTGTGGCTGCGCAGGTAAAAGCTTTGGCACCCGAGGTGATGGCCGAATGCGCGTATTTGGAGCTGTGTGAACCCGCTTTGCCCCAAATGGCATCGGAGCTAGTGGCGGCCGGGGCCACAGACATACGGGTGCTGCCCCTGTTTTTTGGAATGGGCAAACACGCCAGAGAAGACTTGCCGCTGCTGATGAAAGCCCTGCAAGAGCAGCACACAGGCACCCGCTTCACCCTTTTGCCTACCGCCGGGGAAAACCCAAAATTGCTGGCACTGCTGGCCGCAATGGCACTTGAGACCACACCATGAACCTGCACCAGTTTCGTTTTGTTCAGGAAGCGGTTCGGCGCAACTTGAACCTCACTGAGGCAGCCAAAGCACTGCACACCTCGCAGCCGGGTGTGTCCAAGGCCATTATTGAGCTGGAAGATGAACTGGGTGTGGAAATATTTGCGAGGCACGGCAAACGCATCAAACGAGTGACCGAGCCGGGGCAGCATGTGCTGCGCAGCATAGACATAATTTTGCGAGAGGTGAACAACCTCAAACGCATAGGCGAGCAATTCACGGCCCAAGACAGCGGAACGCTCAGCATTGCCACCACACACACCCAGGCGCGGTATGTGTTGCCTGGGCCGGTGGCCAAATTGCGTTTGGCCTACCCCAAAGTGGCGATCAGTTTGCACCAAGGCTCCCCCGCTCAGGTGGCACAAATGCTGTTGGACGAGGTGGCCGATATCGGGGTGGCCACCGAATCGTTGTCGGAGTTTGAGGACTTGATCACCCTGCCCTGCTACGACTGGCAGCACGTGCTGGTGTTGCCATTTGGTCACCCGCTGCTCGACAAAGAACGGATTTCACTGGAGGACTTGGCCAAAGTGCCTCTGATCAGCTACCACCCTTCGTTCACGGGCCGCGCGCGGATTGACCAGGCTTTTGGGTTGCGGCAGCTCAAGCCCAATGTGGTGCTGGAAGCGATTGACTCTGACGTGATCAAGACCTACGTCAAACTGGGTTTGGGCGTGGGCATAGTGGCTGAAATGGCCATGCAAGGCGAGGAACGCAACCCCGATTTGGTGGCGCGGCCTGCCGGTCATTTGTTCGGTCAGAATGTAGCCCGCGTCGCCTTTAAACGGGGCACCTACCTGCGCCACTTTGTGGTGAAATTTGCCGAGTTTTTGAGCGACCGGCTTTCGCGTGACCTGATCAACAAAGCCATGACAGGAGCCGGGCAAGACTTTGAAATGTGATGGCTTACGCCCCGTGACGACACCTGCAAATCAAACCCCCATCGCCCTTGTGAGCCGTTTGCCGCATGTGGGCACCACGGTGTTCAGCACCATGTCGGCCCTGGCTGCAGAAACAGGTGCGGTCAATTTGGGCCAAGGGTTTCCGGACTTTGGCTGCGACCCCGCGTTGCCCAGGCAAGTTGCCCTTGCGATGGAAGCGGGCTTCAACCAATACCCGCCCATGCCGGGCGTGCCAGCATTGCGAGCAGCGATTGCCCATAAAGTCCAAACGCTGTACGGGCATGCTTACCACGCCGACCAAGAGATCACCGTCACCGCCGGGGCCACGCAGGCCATACTGACCGCCCTGCTGGCTGTGGTGCACCCGGGCGACGAGGTGGTGGTGCTGGAACCTTGTTACGACAGCTACGTGCCGAACATCGAACTCGCGGGAGGCGTAGTGGTTCGGGTTCCTTTGACGCCGGGTACGTTTCGCCCCGACTTTGACCTGATCGCCGCAGCGCTGACGCCCCGCACCCGGGCCTTGTTGATCAACAGCCCACACAACCCCAGCGGTGCGGTCTGGACCGAGCCAGAAATGCGCAGGCTGGAAAACATGCTGCGCGGCACCGAGGTGTTGCTGATCAGCGACGAGGTGTACGAACACATGGTATTTGATGGGCGGCACCACTGCAGTGCCGCACGGTTTCCCGATCTGGCGCGGCGCGCATTCATCGTCAGCAGCTTTGGCAAGACCTACCACGTTACGGGCTGGAAGGTGGGTTACGTGGCAGCGCCCCGAGCTCTGACAGCCGAGTTCCGCAAAGTGCACCAGTTCAATGTGTTCACGGTGAACACTCCCGTGCAACACGCGTTGGCCGCCTACATGGCCGACCCGGCCCCTTATTTGGAGTTGCCGGCGTTTTACCAGCGCAAGCGCGATTTGTTCCGTGCGGGGCTGGCCCACACGCGGTTTCGCTTGCTACCCAGCGAGGGCACCTACTTCCAGTGCGTTGATTATTCGGGCTTACTCGCACCTGAGCACCAGTTGCCTGAGGCGGAATTTTGCCGATGGTTGACCCGGGAAGTGGGGGTGGCGGCCATTCCCTTGTCGGCGTTTTACGGCCATGGCTTTGAACAAAACCTGGTGCGTTTTTGTTTTGCCAAGCAAGACAGCACGCTGCAAAATGCGCTGGAGCGTTTGGCGCGGCTTTGATCTGCCCGCGGCTTTACTGCTGCAACTGGGCCCACACCTTGTCAAGGCGCTTGACGCTCACCGGTTGCGGCGTGCGCAGCTCCTGTGCAAACAAGCTCACACGCAACTCTTCCAGCAACCACCGCAGTTCGTTCATGCGTTCGTCGGTCACGCCCTTTCTGTCGGCCACCAGCCGCCAAAAGCGCTGTTCTTGGGGCTTGATATCGGCCATGCGGGTGGTGTCGCGGGCCGGGTCGGTCCGGTGCTTGTCCAGCCGCATCACAATGGCTTTGAGGTAACGCGGCAAGTGCTGCAAAGCGGGCCAAGGTGTGTCCTGCAAAAACCGCTTGCCCACCAAGCGTTGCAGTTGCTGTTGCGTGTCTAAAGTGGCTTCCGGGGCTGATTTGGTGTCCTTGATTTTGCGCGCTGCGGCAGCGTACTCGGTTAAAACAGTCAAAGCCAAACGCGCCACCTCGTTGGCGATCAGGGTCAAGCGCCCCCGGCCGTCGTTCAGGCGCTGCTTGAAACCGGATTCGCTGGCAGGAAGCGGCAGCTGCAGGAAAGCGCGGTCCATGGCCACCGCAATGATTTGCTCCCGCAGTTCTTCTTGCGTGCCCAAAGGCATGTAAGCCACAGCCATTTTTTGCAAATCTGGGATGTTTTTTTCCAGGTACTTCAAGGCGTCTTTGATTTGCAAAGCAAACAAACGGCGCAGTCCGGCCAAATGTTTGCGGGCTGCCAAATCGGGCTCGTCGAACACCTCCACCAACACGCCGTCGCCATCGTCTATCAACGCCGGAAAACCGATCAGGGTCTGCCCCTTTTTGCGAATTTCCATGATTTCGGGCCAGTCACCAAACGCCCAGTTGCAGTGTTTGGCGGCGCTGTCACCCACCACCGGTGGCGGCACTGCTTGTGAGTTTGGGGTTGCCGCACGCGGCTCAGAGGATGCCTGGGCGACGCCAAAACCCGCTGCAGGCGCTGGGGGCCTGGCACCGGGTTCTTCGCGCTTGAGGCTGGCCAGCGCTTGAAATGCCCCTCGGGCTTTGGCCCCCCATTCGGCTTTGATGGCCGCCAGGTGCCGGCCCATGGCCAATTGGCGCCCGCTGTCATCGGTCAAACGCAGGTTCAAGAAATGGTGAGGTTGCAACATGTCCAACTTGAAATCGGTGCGCTTCACATCCAGCCCGCTCAGGTCCTTCACTTCCTTCAGGAGCGCATCCGTCAGGCTGCCATGCGCCCAACGCTCACCCTGGGTGAGGGTTTGCGCCAGGCGGGCAGCACTTTCAGGCAGTGGCACCAAACGCGCGCGCGGCTTCTGGGGCAAACTTTTCAGCAGCGCTTGTATTTTTTCCTTCAACATGCCGGGCACCAACCATTCGCACCGCTCGTCGCTCACTTGGTTGAGCACAAACAACGGCACCGTCACGGTCAAGCCATCACGGGGGTCGCCCGGCTCATGCAGGTAACTGGCAGTGCAATCCACTCCACCCAACTTCACGGTTTTGGGAAAAGCGTTGGTGGTGATACCCGCTGCCTCGTGGCGCATCAAATCGTCGCGGGTCAGTTTGAAGACACCCGGCTGGGTGCGTGCCGCGTTTCGGTACCAGCGCTCCAGGTCGCGTCCATTGCAAACGTCGGCTGGCAGTTGGCTGTCGTAAAAGGCGTAAATCAGCTCGTCGTCGACCAATACGTCTTGGCGGCGCGACTTGTGCTCCATCTCTTGCACTTGGGCCAGCACTTTGCGGTTGTGCGCCAAAAACGGCAGGCGCCCCACCATGTCGGCAGGCCAGGTGTCTTCGTGCAAACCGGCCACCAAGGCTTCACGGATGAACAACTCGCGGGCACCGGCAGGGTCTATCTTGCTGTAGGCCACCCTGCGCTGTTGGTACACCACCAAGCCATACAGCGTGGCCCGTTCGTAGGCCACCACTTCAGCGGCTTTCTTCTCCCAGTGGGGCTCCAGCAACTGCTTTTTCAACAGGTGGGCGCCCACCTGCTCCAACCATACTGCATCAATGTTGGCAACACCGCGTCCAAACAACCGGGCCGTTTCCACCAGTTCCGCGGCCACAATCCAGCGCCCCGGCTTTTTGTTCAAACGGGCCCCAGGGTGTCGGTAAAACTTGATGCCCCGGGCACCGAGGTACAGGTCTTCGGTGTCGTGTTTGCAGCCGATGTTGCCCAACAGGCCTGCCAGCATTGACAAGTGCAACTGCTCATAACTGGCCGGCTGGTGGGCAGACGCCTCGGCCTTGGGCGCGGAGCGCAGCCAGCCGTGTTCCGCTACCGTGGTGTGCAATTGGGTGTGAATGTCGCGCCATTCGCGCACCCGCCGCACGTTGATGAAGTTTTGCCGCAGCAGGGCTTCGTACTGGCGGTTCGAGAGCTTGTGGTCCGCATGGGCGTTGTCAGCGTTGCTTGTGGCCGCGTGTTTACCGCCGCGCGACTTGTCCAGCCAGTCCCACAACTTGAGGTAGCTGGTGAATTCACTTTTGTCGTCATCGAACTTGGCGTGGGCCTGGTCGGCTTGCGCTTGCGCGTCCATCGGGCGGTCCCGCACATCCTGCACGCTCAAGGCACTGGCAATCACCAACACTTCAGGCAAGGCATGGCGTTGCCGGGCTTCCAAAATCATGCGCCCCACGCGGGGGTCCAGGGGCAGTTTGGCCAGTTCCGCCCCCAGCGGGGTCAGCTCGTTGTATTCATCCACCGCCCCCAACTCTTGCAGCAATTGGTAACCGTCGGTCACGGCACGCCGCGTAGGGGCTTCCAGAAACGGAAAGTCTTCCACATGGCCCAGGTGCAAAGACTTCATCCGCAAAATCACCGCTGCCAGGGATGAACGCAAAATTTCGGGATCGGTGAAGCGTGCGCGCCCGTTGAAATCCAGCTCGTCGTACAAACGGATGCAAATGCCATTGGCCACCCGCCCGCACCGCCCGGCGCGCTGGTTGGCCGCCGCCTGGCTGATGGGTTCCACCAACAGCTGCTCCACTTTGCTGCGCAGGCTGTAACGCTTGACCCTTGCCGTTCCAGCATCTACCACATAGCGTATGCCCGGCACGGTGAGCGAGGTTTCGGCCACGTTGGTGGCCAACACAACACGCCGCTGCCCGTGGGGCTTGAAAATTTGGTCCTGTTCTGCAGCACTCAAACGCGCAAACAAGGGCAATACCTCTGCGTTGCGCAAGGCAGGCTGGTGGCTCAGGTGCTTGCGCAGGTGGTCGGCCGCTTCACGGATCTCACGCTCGCCGGGCAGAAACACCAACACATCGCCGTGGTGGGCGCCGCCACGCCACAGTTCGTCCACCGCGTCGGCAATCGCTTGGTTGGTGTCGTAGTCGCGGCTTTCCTCAAATGGCCGGTAACGCATTTCCACCGGAAACGTGCGCCCTGAAACCATGATCACCGGTGCCGGGCCGTGCCGCGAAGCAAAGTGCTCAGCAAAGCGTTGCGCGTCTATCGTGGCGGACGTGACCACCACTTTCAAATCGGGGCGCCGCGGCAGAATTTGCTTGATATAGCCCAGCAAAAAGTCGATGTTCAGGCTGCGTTCGTGCGCCTCGTCAATGATGAGGGTGTCGTACGCCTGCAGCAGCGGGTCGGTCTGGGTTTCGGCCAGCAAAATACCGTCGGTCATCAGCTTGACCGATGCGTTTTTGCTCAAACGGTCGTGAAACCGCACCTTGTAGCCCACCACCTCGCCCAAGGGGGTTTGCAGCTCCTCGGCAATCCGCGTGGCCACCGAACTGGCGGCAATGCGCCGGGGTTGGGTGTGACCAATCATCTGAGGTCGGTCACCCTTGACCGGTCGCGCCCTTTGTTGCCAACCGCCCCGCCCCATGGCCAGCGCTATTTTGGGTAACTGGGTGGTTTTGCCTGAACCGGTTTCGCCGCAGACAATCACCACCTGGTGTGCATGCAAGGCGGCTTCAATATCTTGCCGTTTACCGGAAACAGGCAAGGATTCTGGGAACTCAAGGGTAAAAGGCAGGGCTTGCAAGTGCGACACTACGGTTATTTGAAACAGGGTGCGATTATCCTAGCGCTCTGACCCCAACACCGTTTCACGCCCCACATGTCCGCCATCTTCAATTTCACTTTTGTGCCGTGGTTCCGTTCGGTGGCGCCCTACATCCACAAGTTCCGCAACCAAACCTTTGTGGTGGGCATACCGGGCGAGGCCATTGCCGCAGGCAAATTGCCCAACCTGGCTCAGGACTTGGCCTTGATTCAAAGCATGGGCGTGCGCATAGTGCTGGTGCACGGATTCAGGCCCCAGGTGAACGAACAACTGTTGGCCAAGGGGCACACCCCCCGTTACCACAATGGCATACGCATCACCGACGGCGTGGCGCTGGACTGCGCCCAAGAGGCAGCGGGCCAGCTGCGTTACGAAATAGAAGCCGCCTTCAGCCAGGGCTTGCCCAACACCCCCATGGCAGGTGCCACGGTTCGCGTGATCTCGGGCAACTTCTTGACCGCCCGCCCGGTGGGCATTGTGGAAGGGGTGGATTTTCAACACTCAGGGCTGGTGCGCAAGGTCGATGTGGACGGCATCATGCGCACCTTGGACATGGGGGCTTTGGTGTTGTTGTCACCGTTTGGTTTTTCGCCCACCGGCGAGGCGTTCAACCTCAGCATGGAAGAAGTGGCAACCAGTGTGGCCATTGCGCTCAAGGCCGACAAACTGGTGTTTGTGACCGAGGTGCCCGGCATTCGCACCCTGCCCAACGCCCCGGCCAGCGACGACAACCCGATCGACACCGAATTGCCGCTGGCACTGGCCGAACAAATATTGCGGGATTCACAGCCCAGCCAATTGCCCACCGACACCGGCTTTTACCTGCAGCACTGCGTCAAGGCCTGCAAGGGCGGGGTTGAACGCAGCCACATCATTCCTTTCGCGGTAGACGGTGCCTTGTTGCTGGAGGTTTACGTTCACGATGGGATAGGCACCATGGTGGTGGACGAAAAATTGGAAAGCCTGCGCGAAGCCACCCCAGACGATGTGGGCGGCATTTTGCAATTGATTGAGCCGTTTGAAAAAGACGGCACCTTGGTCAAACGCGACCGAACCGAAATTGAGCGCGACATTGGGCACTACACCATAGTGGAGCACGACGGTGTGATCTTTGCGTGCGCAGCGCTGTACCCCTATCCTGAAAGCAAAACCGCCGAATTGGCGGCTGTCACCGTGTCGCCCCAATCACAAGGTCAGGGCGATGGCGAAAAAATCCTGCGTCGCATTGAACAACGCGCCAAATACATGGGCCTGGAAAGCATTTTTGTGCTCACCACACGCACCATGCACTGGTTCATCAAGCGCGGCTTTCAGGTGGTGGACCCCGACTGGCTGCCCGAGGCCCGCAAGCGCAAATACAACTGGGACCGCCGCTCCATGGTCTTGGTCAAAAAATTGACCTGAGCCTTTTGCAGACAGCCCAGCGCGGGCATTGCGGGCAAATTTCAGGCGTCTACAACCTCGGGTTTCTCCGTGGCCACCACGGGCGTTCGGATCAAGTGGTCAAACGCGCTCAAAGAGGCTTTGGCACCCTCGCCCGCCGCAATCACAATTTGCTTGTAAGGAACAGTCGTGCAGTCACCGGCGGCAAAAACGCCCGGCAGGTTGGTGTGGCCTTTGGCATCCACCACAATTTCTCCGAATCGGCTCAACTCCACGGTGCCCTTGAGCCATTCGGTGTTGGGTACCAAGCCAATTTGCACAAAAACCCCTTCCAGCGGTACGTGGTGCTCCACACCTGTGGCGCGGTCTTTGTAGCTCAGCCCGTTGACCTTGCTGCCGTCTCCGGTGATTTCTGTGGTTTGCGCGTTGGTGTGAACGGTCACATTGGGCAAACTGTTCAGCTTGGCTACCAACACGGCGTCAGCTTTGAGCTGGTCGGCAAATTCAATCAGGGTAACGTGCGCCACGATGCCTGCCAGGTCGATGGCGGCCTCCACGCC
>JBDKEX010000305.1:0-13081 GCA_039798985.1 Pseudomonadota bacterium
TGAACACCAGCATCAGCTGGGCCATGAGTTTGGCGGCCTCGGGGCCCGTGTGCAGGTCGCGCACCACAGCGCGCGGTATCACCATGCCCACACAGGCGCCCAAGCCTTGCACAAAGCGCCAAGCCACCAGGGCCTGTATGTTGGGCGCCAGCGCACAGCCCACGCTGGCCACCATGAACATCACCAAGCCTGCGTACAACGGCAGCTTGCGCCCAAACATGTCCGACAAGGGCCCGTAAATCACTTGACCCAGCCCCAGGGCAACAAAAAACACCATCAGGCTGGCCTGCACCTCACCGATCGAGGCGCCCAAGGTGCTGCCTATGGTGGGCAGGGCGGGCAGGTACATGTCGATGGCGAACGGGCCAATGGCTGAGAGCAGGCCAAGTACCAAGGCCATGGAGAAAGTGGAGGGATGTTTCAAACGGCGCTACCAGCAGCCACAGCTTGCGAGGGCAGCGGCAAAAAGTGACGAAGGGTCGGCGGCTCATTTTAACGGCCGGCCCCTTGGTGACCCTGTTCGGTGCTTCAAAGCCCCTGGGCAAACCCCCCGGCCAGGCCTTGGCGCAGATGCGCCACGAACGCGGTTACGGCACGCGGCACGTGGGCTGAATACGGGCGCAAGGCGTAAAGCTGATCGGCAAATGCCCCCACGGGGCGCCAGTCCGGCAACACCCGCACCAACTTGCCCGCCTGCAAGCTGGCCTGGGCGCTGAAATCGGGCAGCAAAGCAATGCCCAAGCCACTCACGGCGGCGTCGCGCAAGGCTTCGCTGTTGTTGGCTGAGAATGAACCCTGTACCTGCACGGTCACCCGGTCGTGTTGCGCGCTGGCTTGGGTGGGTTCCAAGGTCCACGCCGGGTTCTCTTGCGAACGCGGGTAGTGCAGGCAATTGTGCTGCGCCAAATGGGCCGGCTCCAACGGCACCCCTTGCCGACGCAAATACGCCCGGCTGGCCACCAACACCGAGTGGGTGGGGCACAAAGTCCAGGCCACATGGGTGTCGGGCGGTTGGGCGGTGTGTCGGATTGCCAGGTCAAAACCCTCCGTGGCCAAAGACCTCAACCGGTCCGAAAGGTCCAACTCCAGGCGCACTTCAGGATACTGGCGCAAAAAGTCTGACAACAAAGGCACCAGTTGCTGCCGGGCAAACGCCACCGGGGCCGTGACGCGCAACAAACCACGTGGCTCGCCTGCCGCATCGCGCACCTGCGAAAAACTTTGGGCAATTTGCTCGAACGGCCCCCGGGTGTCGTCCACGAGGCGCTGGCCGGCCTCGGTCAGGCGCACGCTGCGGGTGGTGCGGCGCACCAACGGCACCCCGGCCACCCGTTCCAGTTCGGCCACCCGTTGGCTCATGGCGGCTTTGCTCACGCCCAAGCGGTCGGCGGCAGCCGTGAAACTGCCTTGCTGCGCCAGCACGGTGAGCCAATGCAAATGGCCCCAAAGCGATTCTATTTTTTGATCATTCATCATTTGATTGTTCAATATACCAAACAATGAGTTCAGCCCATTGGTCTATGCACCCGGGTGTGGCGTTTCTAAACTGCACCTGTATTGACGTTCAACTTGTTTGCTACCGCACGGAGACACCATGACCCCCTACACCGACACCACCGAAGTGGCCCAATACATAGCCGGCCAGCGCACCGCCGGCACCGGCACCCGCACGCAACCCATTTACAACCCCGCCAGCGGCGCTGTCAGCCGCCAGGTGCGCCTGGGCAATGTGCAAGACGTGAACGCCGCCGTGGCTGCCGCGCAGGCCGCCTTCCCCGCCTGGTCCGACACACCGCCCATTCGGCGCGCCCGCATCATGTTCAAGTTCCTGGAACTGCTGAACCAGCGCAAGGACGAACTGGCCGCCATGATCACGGCCGAACACGGCAAGGTGTTCACCGACGCTCAAGGCGAAGTGGCCCGGGGCATCGACATCGTGGAATTTGCCTGCGGCATTCCCCAGCTGCTCAAAGGCGACTACACCGATCAGGTGTCCACCGGCATCGACAACTGGACCATGCGCCAAGCCTTGGGCGTGGTGGCTGGCATCACCCCGTTCAACTTCCCGGTGATGGTGCCGATGTGGATGTTCCCGGTCGCCATTGCGGCGGGCAACACCTTCATCCTCAAGCCCAGCCCGACCGACCCGTCGCCCTCGCTGTTCATTGCCGATTTGTTGGCGCAGGCGGGTTTGCCCAAGGGCGTGTTCAACGTGGTGCAGGGCGACAAAGAAGCCGTGGACGCGCTGCTGGTGCACCCGGACGTGAAGGCCATCAGCTTCGTGGGTTCCACCCCGATCGCCAACTACATCTACGAAACCGGCGCCCACCACGGCAAACGCGTGCAAGCCCTGGGCGGTGCCAAAAACCACATGGTGGTGATGCCCGATGCCGACGTGGACCAAGTGGTGGACGCGCTGATCGGTGCTGGCTACGGCTCAGCCGGTGAGCGCTGCATGGCCATTTCGGTGGCGGTGCTGGTGGGCGACGTGGCCAACAAGGTGGTCCCCAAACTGCTGGAACGCACCCAAACCCTGAAGGTGCTCGACGGCATGGACCTGGCCGCCGAAATGGGCCCGATCGTGACCGACGCAGCCCGCCAGCGCATCAGCGGCTACATAGAGGCCGGTGTGAAGGAAGGCGCGCAACTGCTGGCCGATGGCCGCCAGTTCAATGGCGCATCGGCGGGCATTGGCTGCGGAACCGACACAGCCGGCGGCTTCTGGCTCGGCGGCACGCTGTTCGACCACGTCACGCCCGAGATGAAGATTTACAAGGAGGAGATTTTTGGACCGGTGCTGGCCTGCGTGCGTGTGGCCGACTTTGGCACCGCGGTCAAGCTGATCAACGACCACGAATTTGGCAACGGCGTGGCTTGCTTCACCCGCGACGGCAACGTGGCGCGCGAGTTTGCACGCCGCATCCAGGTGGGCATGGTCGGCATCAACGTGCCGATTCCGGTGCCCATGGCCTGGCACGGCTTTGGCGGCTGGAAACGCAGCCTGTTTGGCGACATGCACGCCTACGGCGAAGAAGGTGTGCGCTTTTACACCAAGCAAAAGTCCATCATGCAGCGCTGGCCCGAAAGCATAGGCAAGGGCGCCGAGTTTGTGATGCCAACCGCCAAGTGATTGTGCAAGCCCACGTTCGTCTGCGGCTCTAGCGTTTGCTCGGCTATGCTGGGCCCGGGAAATGGCTTACGATTCGCTCAAATGTTGACACAGACGAGCGAGACAATTCATGAACGTGGGTTCACATAAAAAACAAGCGCTGGTTATGGTGGTCGACGACAACCCAGAAAACCTGATGGTGCTGGGTGAGTTGTTGGAAGTGCACCACAAGGTACGGGTGTGCAATTCGGGCGAAGCGGCCATGGCTTCGGCGTTGATTTCGCCGTTGCCCGACTTGATTTTGCTCGACGTCATGATGCCCGGCGTCGACGGGTACGAGGTGTTGCGCCAGCTCAAAAGCGAACCCCGCACCACCGACATCCCGGTGATCTTCGTCACCGCCAAGGACGCTTTTGAGGACGAAGAACGTGGGCTCAAACTGGGCGCCACCGACTACATCAACAAGCCGGTCAACGCCACGATTTTGCTGGCCCGTGTGCAAACCCATTTGGAGCTCAAGCACGCGCGCGACCAGTTGGCCCGGCAAAACGCCCACCTGGAATCGGAAATACAGCGCCGGGTGCGCGACATTGTGTTGGTGCAGGATGTGAGCATCCGGGCGCTGGCCTCTTTGGGCGAAACCCGCGACAACGAGACCGGAAACCACATTCAACGCACACAGCACTACGTCAGCCTGCTGGGCAAGCACCTGCAAAACCACCCCCGTTTTGTGAATGCGCTGCACCCCGAGGCCCTGGACCGCATCGTCAAAGCCGCCCCGTTGCACGACATTGGCAAGATCGGTATCCGCGACGAGATTTTGCTCAAGCCCGGCAAACTGACCCTGGAAGAATTCGAGGTCATGAAGACGCATGCCGAAATCGGTGGTCAAACCATAGAAAAAGCCATACAAGAAGCCCGAAAAGACGCGTTCCACTGGCCCAGCTCGCAGCCGCTGGTAAACGAGTATTCGGGCAACCCCAACAGCACGCCCTTGGAATTTTTGGAAGTGGCCCGCGAAATTGCCGCGGGGCACCATGAAAAATGGGACGGCAGTGGCTACCCCTTGGGGCTCAAGGGCGATGACATTCCTGCTTCCGCCCGTTTGATGGCGCTGGCCGACGTGTTTGACGCGCTGATCAGCCGCCGGGTGTACAAAGAGGCTTTCCCGCTGGAGCACGTGTTGCAAATTATTCGCAACGGTCGCGGCAACCATTTCGATCCGGCGGTGGTTGACGCCTTTGAGGCCTGCCTCGACGAATTTTTGGCGATTGCTCAGCGGTTTTCGGACGAAACCGAAAGCGTTCTGTGAGACTTGGGGCAAGCCCGCAAATCCATTGCTAACTGAAGGGAGCATTGCATGTGGAACCGCCGCAGGTGGTTAACGGGCATGGGGGCGCTGGGTCTGGCGGCCACCGGGTGCCAGCGCAAGGCCCCGCAAGCGTTGCGGGTGGGTGCCCAAACTTTCCCGGGTTACGAATTCGTTTATTTGGCCCGTGAGTTGCGGCTCTTCTCAGACGACGCGATTCGCCTGATTGAAGTGCCCAACGCAACCTCCAGCATTCGGGCATTGGGGTCGCAGTCCATGGAGGGCGCTTGCCTGACGCTCGACGAAGTGTTGACCGCCCGCGAGCGTGGCATCGCTTTGACCATTGTGGCGGTGCTGGACTTTTCCAACGGCGCAGACGCCTTGATGGCGCGCCCCGACATAAAGGATTTGAAAAACCTCAAAGGCCGCAAAGTGGGCGTTGAGAAAACCGCTTTGGGTGCTGTGATGCTGGATGCGGCCCTTGAAAAAGCCGGGCTTTCGGCATCAGACGTGAGCCTGACACATGCCGTGTTTGACGAACACGAGGACCTTTTTTCCAGTGGCAAGGTCGATGCCCTGGTGACCTACGAGCCGCTCAAATCCAAACTGTTGAAGCAACAGGCCGTTCCCCTTTTCTCCAGCGCAGACGTTCCCGGGCTCATACTGGACACGATCGCCATCCGCACCGAGGCGCTGGACGACTTTGCCGGTGCCATACGGCAGCTGGTCTCGGCCCACTTTCAAGCCCGCGACGCCTGGATGGCCGCACCTGCGCAACACGCACCCTTGCTGGCGCAGCGCTTGCAGCTGGGCGTGAGCGACATCCCCGAGGCCTATGCAGAACTGGAACTGCCCGACCGGGCCGGCAACCAAACCTTGTTGGCGGGCCGCAACCCGCCACTGCTGCAAACCGCGCGCAAGCTGGGCGACGTCATGGTCAAGTCCGGCCTTCTGCGCGACCCGCCCCAGTTGGACCGCTTGCTCGACCCACGTTTTATTGGTTGATACATGGTTTCTATAAGCAAGTTTTTTTCACTGACGCTGCGTCAATTTGTTGGTTTTTGGTTTGTCGCGGGCGTTTTGTTGGTCACCGGCCTGTCGTTTGGGGTTGCTATCCAAGACGCCAAGCAGCGGGCTTGGGCCGATCAAATAGAAGTCACCAAAGCGGCCGCATCCCGCACGGCCATCGTGGCAGAGCGCGCCATTCTGTCCGACCCGTCCTTGCTCAAAGAGCTGCTCGCCCAGTACAAAAGCGACCGCAACCTTCGCCACCTGGCCATTTATTCCCCGGCTGGCGAGGTGGTACTGGCCAACCATAGCATTGCTTCAAACACCACCGAAAGGCAGCAGCCCGCAGCCTCGCCCCGCTGGATTTCAGACCTGAAAGTGGGGGGCCCGGTCAAGGTGGACGCCGACACCGAAGGGCGCCAAATTTCGGTGGCGCAGGCATTTGCCTGGCCCCCGAAAAGTGGCGAAATTCGCGGCCTGGATTACGGCGTCGTTCTGGCCAAGTTCGACGTGGGCAGCACCATAGACGAGTTGCAGGCCGAGGCGGCTCGCCGCTACCTGCTGGTGGCGGCCATGTTTGTGGTTTCGGCGTTTTTGATGTTTGTGCTTTTTGACAGGTGGGTCATCAAACCCTTGGTTGACTTGAACCTGGCGGCGCAAGAGCTCGGGGCCGGGCGGCTGCGGCACCGGGTCAACCCTTCCAAGATTCGGGAGTTGGGCGTTTTGGGGCATTCGTTCAACCGCATGTCGGAAGACCTGCAACGGGTGCTCAGCGAAGTGGAAAACAGTGAACGCCGCTACCGTTCGCTGATCGATTCGGCCCCCGACGCCATCTTGACGATCAACGACCGCGGGCTGATAGAGACCTTCAACCACATTGCAGAGCAATTGTTTGGCTACGACGGGAGCGAGGTTTTGGGCCACCCCTTGACCCTTTTGCTGCCCCCCTCGGTGGCAGAACACCACCAGCGCAATGTGGACACTTTTGGCAAGGAAGAAGTGGTTGGCGCGCGGCGCATGTCCTTGGGGCGCGTGGTCCAAGGGGTGCACAAAGACGGCCGGTTGCTGCAAATGGAAATTGGCATTTCCAAAATCCAGTTGCCCACCGGCATGCGCTACACGGCGGTGATTCGCGATGTCAGCGCGCGTTTGGAATCAGAAGCCGAACTCAGCCGCTACCGGGAACACCTAGAAGACCTGGTGTCGCAACGAACCATTGAACTGGAACAGCAACGCGATCGCGCCGAACAAGCCACCCAGGCCAAAAGCGAGTTTTTGGCCAACATGAGCCACGAAATCCGCACGCCCATGAACGCCATCATTGGGCTGGCCCACTTGGCCCGCCGCCACGCGGTGCCCCAACAAGCCTCGCATTTGGACAAGCTCAGCGAAGCCGCGCGCCACCTGCTGGGCATCCTCAACGACATTCTGGACTTTTCCAAAATTGAGGCGGGAAAGTTGCTGCTGCACGAAAGCGACTTTCAGCTGGACCGCGGCATCGACCAGGTGTGCCAATTGCTGAGCGACCGCGCCGCCGAAAAAGGGCTCGAAATCGTGGAGTGGCTTGACCGCGATGTGCCCCTGAACCTGGCAGGCGACGATTTGCGGCTTCGCCAGGTGTTGATGAACCTGTTGGGCAATGCGGTCAAATTCACGGAAAAAGGCCATGTGACCTTGCGGGTAAAAACCGTGCCCGTTGAAACAGGCTGCCGCTTGCGGTTCGATGTGAGCGACACCGGCATCGGCATGTACCCCGAGGAACTGGAGCGCCTGTTCCAACCCTTTGAGCAAGCCGATCGCTCCACCACACGGCGTTTTGGGGGCACTGGCTTGGGGCTGGCCATCAGCCAGCGGCTGCTGGAGTTGATGGGAACCAAGCTGGACGTGCGCAGCACGCCGGGTGTTGGCACCACATTTGGTTTCGACCTGGACGTACGCGTATCGGGCCAGGGCCCCGCAGAGCCCGAGATGCTGCCCGATCTGGTGGGGCAACGGGTGCTGGTCATTGACGACCTTGACGACGCCCGCCACATGCTGGAAGACGATTTGCGCATGCTGGGCGTCATTCCAGATTCCGCCTCCAGCGGCGCGGCAGCCTTGGAGTTGCTGAAATCCGCGGACGCAAGCGGCACCCCGTTCGATATCTGCATCATCGACTGGCGCATGCCCGACATGAACGGCGTGGAGCTTGTCGAGCAAATCCAGAAACTGCCGCTTTCAAAACAGCCGGTTTACCTGATGGCCACCGCCTTTGGGCCGCACGTGGGCACAGAAACCCTGATTCGTGCCGGTTTCCATGGCTTCTTGAGCAAGCCGATCGCCACGTTCCAGCTGCGAGAGCAGCTGCAAACCGTGCTGCGGGCGGGTTCCACCGTGGCGGCAGATTACCCCAGGGGCTGGGTGGCCCAGTCTTCGGTGTCAGACCAGTTCCTTCTCAAACACCACGGCTGCCTGGTGCTGCTGGCCGAAGACAACCTGCTCAACCAGGAAGTCGCCGTGCAGCTCTTGCAAGAGGTTGGCTTAACGCCGCTGGTGGCCGGGGACGGCCTAGACGCCCTGCGCCTGCTCAAAGAACACCCCAACGTCGATCTGGTCATGATGGACGTGCAAATGCCGCGCATGGACGGCTTGCAGGCCACACGGGTTATCCGTGAAATGCCCCATTTTCAGAATTTGCCTATCTTGGCCATGACGGCCGGTGCCTCGCACAGCGACAAACAGCGTTGCAAAGACTCGGGCATGAACGACTTTGTGCCCAAGCCGGTGGACCCCGATGAGCTGTACCGCGTGCTGCTGAAATGGTTGCCGGAAAGCAAAGTGGGGCCCCCGGCTGACGACGTTTTCGCCCAGCGGGCCACCGAATCGATTTCAACCGAGCATGAAAAACTTTTGCTGACGCATTGGGGGCGGGTGCCGGGCTTGCGCACCGATGTAGGCATGCGAACCGTGCGGGGCAAGGTGTCGGCCTACGGCCGCATGTTGGACCGGTTCTTGGAATTGCACATGGCCGACCCAGACGATATCCGCAGCGCTTTGCTCCAGCGCGACTGGCGCCGCGTGGTGTCGATTGCGCATGGCTTGAAATCGGTGGCAGGTTCCATAGGGGCAACCCAAGTGTCCACACTCGCGGGCGAATTGCAGGCCGAAGCCGACCGAAATGCCGGCGAACCCAGTTCGGGCACTTGCCGCCGCCTGGCCGATTTGACCGAGAGCCTGCTTGGAGACCTCAAGCGTTCACTCGCGGCCTTGCCAACGGCACCGCCGGGGCCTTCAGCCCGCACTTCGCACAGCGTTGAGGCGGAAATTGCCAGCACCTTCGAGGTGTTGAACGCCAAATCCAAGGTCCATGTGGAACTGTTGCCCATGCTGCAATCCCGCGACATGCAGGCGCAGCGCTATTTGCGGCAACACGGTGCCACCATCAAGCTGGCGCTGGGCACCCAGGCGGAGCCTTTTATGGCTGACATTCGCCGGTTTGATTACGACAGCGCGATTCGCCATATTGAATCGCTGGCCTCACCCGGCCCGCACTGACAAAAAGCGGCCGCGGCGTATCAGTTCAGCGCCATGCTCAACTTGCGCCGGTAGGCCGACACCATGGCCGCTTGCGGGTCTTCTTGCACAGCGGCTTTGCCGGCCAGCTCTATGCCCCCCGCGCTCTTGCCCGCAGTGGCCGGGTCGGTTTTGGGTTTGGGCGGGCTCATCAACTCCAGCAAAGCCACATAGGTTTTGCGCGGCGCTTCGTCGGCCCACTTTTTGTCGCGCATGATGATTTCCAGCAGCTCTTCCATGGCCGCAGGCCATTCGCCGTGGGCAATCAGCACGCGGCTTTTGGCAAAACGGCTGTCAAAGTCGCGCCGATTTTCGTCGATCAATTTGTCAAACTGGCCCACGGGCCATCGGCCCCGCGGGTCGTTGGCGGCAAATTCCAGGGCGTTCAACCACTGTTGCAGGGCTTCAAAACGCAACTGCAAGGGTATCTGGCCCAAAGCCGGCGCCAAAGCCGCTGCGGCTTCGCCCAACTGGCCGCTGCCTATCAATACCCTCACAAAGTCGTAGCGCAGGTCGTCGTTGCCGGGGTTTTGGGCCAGCGCTTCCGCCAACTTGGCCTGCGCCGTGGCGGCGTCACCGGCATGCACCAGCTGCTGGGCTTGTTCCACCTCGGCCTGGGCTTGCAATTCGTCGTCGCTGGGCAAGTGCTTGTCCAAAAATGCTTTCACCTGGCCCTCGGGCAAGGCACCCATGAACCCGTCCACCGGCTGCCCGTTCACCATCAGCACACAGGTGGGAATGCTGCGTATGCCAAACGCCGCCGCCAGTTGCTGTTCGTCGTCCGAATTGATTTTGACCAACTGGAAACGCCCGCCGTAGGCCGCCTCCACTTTCTCCAGCACCGGGCCCAAAGACTTGCAAGGCCCGCACCAGGGCGCCCAAAAATCCACCAGCACCGGCACGGTGGCAGAGGCTTCAATGACTTCGGTTTCGAAATTGGCTGCGGTGACGTCGATCATGGTGTCCGGGTGGTTTGAAAACAAAACGCGTATTTGTGCGCGCAATTGTCGGGGCATTTGGGGGCAAAACGTAAAATCTCAACTTTCATGGAGTGGCTTGTGAGCACAGACATCAAGGTCGGGGTGGTAATGGGATCCAACAGCGATTGGGACACCATGCAACACGCGGTTCAAATTCTTCAGCAGTTCGGCATTGCGCACGAAGCGCGTGTGGTGTCGGCGCACCGCATGCCCGACGACATGTTCGCCTACGCCGAATCGGCCTTGGATCGGGGTTTGCAGGCCATCATTGCGGGGGCGGGCGGTGCGGCCCACCTGCCGGGCATGCTGGCGGCCAAAACCACGGTGCCGGTGCTGGGCGTGCCGGTGCAGTCCAAGGCCTTGTCGGGCGTGGATTCATTGCACAGCATTGTGCAAATGCCCAAGGGCGTGCCCGTGGCCACTTTTGCCATCGGGCCTGCTGGGGCCGCCAATGCTGCGCTGTTCGCGGTGGCCATGCTGGCCCTGCACAACGCGGCACTGCAAACACAGCTGCAAGCGTTCCGCACCGAACAAACCGAAGCCGCTCGCGCCATGACGCTGCCCACCGGGAACGCCACATGAGCACGCCAACCCACACCAAAACCGTGTTGCCCGGCCAGATAACGGCCAGCGGGCAACTGGCCACGCTGGGCGTGATGGGGGGCGGGCAACTGGGCCGCATGTTTGTGCAGGCCGCCCAAGAAATGGGTTACTTTACCGCCGTGCTGGACGCCGACCCCGCCAGCCCGGCCGGCTTGGTCAGCCACTACCACATCCAAACCGAGTACGAAAACGAACAAGGCTTGGCACAGCTGATGCAACGCTGTGACGCCATCACCACCGAATTTGAAAACGTGCCCGCCCCCGCCTTGGTCACACTGGGTGCCCACCGCCCGGTTGCGCCCAACGCCAACGCGGTGGCTGTGGCCCAGAACCGCATTGCCGAAAAGGCCCATTTTGTGGCCTGCGCCAAAGCGGGCGGCATTGGCCCTGCACCTTATGCAGCCATTGAAACCGAAGCGCTGCTCAACGCCGTGCCAGCCGAATTGCTGCCTGGTATTTTGAAAAGCGCCCGCCTGGGGTACGACGGCAAAGGGCAGGTTCGGGTCAAAGACCGGACAGAACTCGCCGCCGCCTGGGACAACATGGGCCGCGTGCCCTGCGTGCTGGAAAAGCTGCTGCCCCTCAAGGCCGAGTTGTCGGTGATTGTGGCGCGCGGCGCCAACGGGCAAATCGTGCATTTTCCGGTGCAACGCAACCTGCACCGCGAGGGCATTTTGGCGGTAACCGAAGTGTTTGCAGGCAACGTGCCCGCCGCCCTGGCCCAACAGGCCGTGGCCGCCACCGAATCGATCGCCCACCAGCTGCAATATGTGGGCGTGTTGTGCGTGGAGTACTTTGTGGTGGACGACGGCACCCCAGACGGTGCCTTGGTGGTCAATGAAATGGCACCACGCCCCCACAACAGCGGCCACTACACGCTCAACGCCTGCGACGTTTCGCAGTTTGAACTGCAGGTGCGGGCCATGGCGGGCTTGCCTTTGGTGCAACCCCGCTTGCACAGCCCTGCCGTCATGCTCAACTTGTTGGGGGATTTGTGGTTCCGCAAAGGCTCGCTGGCCACGCCAGATTGGGCCTCGGTGTTGGCCTTGCCGGGCACGCATTTGCACCTGTATGGCAAATTGCAAGCCCGTGAAGGGCGCAAAATGGGGCACCTCAACATCACCGGCGCCACCGTAGAACAGGTGCAGGCAACCGCACGCCAAGCGGCTGATTTGCTGGGCTTGGAGCCATGGGCCTGAGCGCCGCCGCTGCCCCCGACCCCATCGAAGCCGCCGCCCTGTGGTTGGCCAAGGGGGGGCTGGTGGGCATGCCCACCGAAACGGTGTACGGCCTGGCCGCCAACGCCGACGACGCCACGGCGGTTGCCCGTATTTTTGACGCCAAAGGCCGCCCCAAGGACCACCCCCTGATTGTGCACATTGGTGGCACCACCCCTGCCCAGTGGCAGGAGGGCGTGAACCATTACGCCACCGAAGTGCCTGCCTTTGCCTTGGCTTTGATGAAAGCCTGCTGGCCCGGTCCCTTGACCCTGATCCTTCCGCGCCGCGCCGATGTGGGCACTGCCGCCGCTGGCGGACAAAATTCCATAGGCTTGCGCTGCCCCAACCACCCGGTGGCCCAAGCCCTGTTGACCGCCTGCAAAACACAGGGAATTTGGGGTTTGGCGGCCCCCAGCGCCAACCGTTTTGGCCGGGTCAGCCCCACCACAGCCGCCCATGTTGCAAGCGAATTCCCAGAGCTGGTCCAAAACAAGCAACTCTTGATTTTGGAAGGTGGGCCCTGCGATGTGGGCATCGAGTCCACGATTGTGGATTGCACACGGGGGCGCCCGGTGTTGCTTCGCCCGGGCATGGTGCAAAACAGCACCCTGGAAAACATCACTGGTTTGCCCCTGCAAAGCCGCGACGAAGCCGCACCCAAAGCTTCCGGCACGCTGGATTCGCATTACGCGCCCACCGCACGTGTGCGGTTGATGCCATTGGCCGACATTCAAGCCGCCTTGCAACTGTTGGGGCCGCAAACCCAACACATTGCCTGTTACACCCGCAGCCCATTGTTGGCCCACGAATACACCGGCCCCCGACGGCACATGCCTGCCCAGGCGCAAGATTGCGCGCAGGAACTGTTTGCCACATTGCGTTCACTTGATCAACCCGGCGTGCAACTGATTTGGGTGGAAACCCCGCCACCCGATTCTGCGTGGGACGGCGTGCGCGACCGCCTGCAACGCGCAGCGGCCTGATGCCTGCATGACCCCACTTGCCTCCACCCCCCCGCAGCTGAACATTGATGGCAACTTGGCCACGATCACGCTCAGCCGCCCTGCCCACCGCAACCGGCTGGAAGACGACGATCTCCACACGCTGCTGGGGTATTTTGAACAAATCAACGCCAACACAGAAGTGCGTGTGTTGGTCCTGACGGCCAATACCAGCGGGCAGCCCCGCCCGGTGTTTTGCTCGGGTTACCACATAGGCGGTTTTGACACCGATACCCACGCTTCCCAGTTTTTTGAGCAAGTCCCCAATGCCCTGGCACAGCTGCGCCCAGTGACCATTT
>JBDKEX010000306.1:0-7298 GCA_039798985.1 Pseudomonadota bacterium
CTCACGCAAACCGTGCCGGTGATTCCTGCAGCCATGGCCGGCCGCACCACCATCGAATGGGACAAAGACGACATTGATGCCCTTGGATTGCTCAAAGTGGATGTTTTGGCCTTGGGCATGCTCACGGCCCTCAAGCGCACACTGGACTTGGTCAGCCACCGCAAGGGTTGCCGCCCCATGGGCCTGGCCGACATTCCCGCCGAAGACCCGTCTGTTTACGACATGATCTGCCGGGCAGACACCGTGGGGGTTTTTCAAATTGAAAGCCGTGCCCAAATGAGCATGCTGCCCCGCCTGCGGCCACGCTGTTTTTACGACTTGGTGGTGGAAGTGGCGCTGGTCAGGCCAGGGCCCATACAAGGCGGCATGGTGCACCCCTATTTGCAAGCTCGCGAACGGCAACGCCAGGGCAAGCCCATACAACTGCCTAACCCGGCCCTGCAACCCGCTCTGGCACGCACCTTGGGCATCCCCATATTTCAAGAACAGGTCATGCAAATCGCCATCATTGCAGCCGGTTTTACCCCGGGCGAGGCAGATGGTCTGCGGCGCTCCATGGCGGCCTGGCGCCGCAAGGGCGGCATTGAAAAATACAAGCACAGGCTGATTCAAGGCATGCTGGACCGCGGCTACGAACCCGCTTTTGCCGAAGCGGTGTTCCGGCAAATTGAGGGGTTTGGCGAATATGGTTTTCCCGAAAGCCACGCTGCCAGTTTCGCCTTGCTGGTTTACGCCAGCGCCTGGCTCAAGCACCATGAGCCAGCCGCCTTTTTGGTCGGCATGCTC
Organism: Pseudomonadota bacterium; assembly: GCA_039798985.1. Taxonomy (GTDB): domain Bacteria; phylum Pseudomonadota; class Gammaproteobacteria; order Burkholderiales; family Burkholderiaceae_C; genus JBDKEX01. The sequence goes on from JBDKEX010000306.1 coordinate 787, forward strand.
AATTCCTTGCCCATGGGGTTTTACGGGCCATCGCAGCTGGTGCAAGACGCACGCCGCCACCAAGTCAAGGTGCTCCCGCCCGATGCGCTGCACAGCGATTGGGAAAGCACCCTCACCCCCGAAGGAACCGTGCGTTTGGGGCTGAAAACGATTGCATCGCTCAGCCAAGAAGGTGCCGAACGACTCATCACAGCCAGACAGCGCCCATGGACCAGCACCGCAGAACTGGCGCAAAGCGCCCAATTGAACCGCACCGACTTGCTGGCTTTGGCACGGGCCGACGCTTTGCACGGCCTCAGTGGTCACCGAAGGCAACAGCTGTGGGACGCCACAGGCTGCCGCCCCATGGGCGTACCGCTCAACGCCAAAGCCCCCTTGCTCCAAGACCTGCCCAGCCACAGCACCCCGATTGAACTGCCTCCCGCTACCCTGGGTGAAAACGTGTTGCTGGACTACCAAAGCACAGGACTGAGCCTGCGTGCCCACCCGGTGGGTTTGCTGCGATCTGCCTTGTTGACCCACGGGTTGCAAACAGCCGAAATGCTCAGAAAATTGCCCAACCAGCGCCGGGTTCGCGCCTGCGGTCTGGTCATTGCGCGGCAGCGCCCGGGTTCAGCTCAAGGTGTGGTGTTTGTTACTTTGGAAGACGAAACCGGCACGGTTCAAGTGATTGTTCCCCCCGAAATGGTGGACCAACAGCGCGAAACGCTGCTGCAAGCCCGCTTGATGGCGGTGTACGGTCGCTGGCAAAAGCACGGCACGGGTGAACATGCCGTGTGCCATTTGCTGGCACACCAATTGATCAACCTCACCCCGTGGCTGGAACAAGTGGCATTGCAAGATTTGCCCGTTGCCAGCCATGACTTTCACTGATCGGCGCTCAGAACCAGCCCGTATCACGCCACAAACCCACCACCACGCCTTCTATCACCAACGGTTCATGGGCCAGCACCCGCAGCACCGCAAAATCCGGGTTTGCGGGGTGGAGCTCCACCGCATCGGTTTGCCGTTGCAAGCGCTTGACTGTCACCTCGTCACCCAAACGGGCCACCACAATTTGCCCGTCTTGGGCCTCGCGAGTCGCCTTGACCGCGAGCATGTCCCCATCCAAAATCCCGGCATCTCGCATAGACAAACCACGCACGCGCAAAAAGAAATCGGGCGTTTTTGCAAAAAAATGGGCAGGCACCGAATAGATCTGCTCCACATGCTCCTGCGCCAATACAGGACTGCCGGCAGCCACACGCCCCACCAAAGGCAAGTGGAGAAGTTGCGGGCCGCCCTCAGGCGCTGGCGCTGGTTTGCCCACCGCGCCCAACAAACGTATGCCGCGCGAGGTACCGCCTTGCACTTCCAGCAAGCCTTTTTTGGCCAAAGCCCGCAAGTGTTCCTCAGCGGCATTGGCCGATTTAAAACCAAAAGCGTGGGCAATTTCTGCGCGCGTGGGAGGGGCCCCAGCCGTCAGTATCTGTTGCCGAACAAACGCCAGTATTTCGGCCTGGCGCGGAGTCAATTTCACCGTTTCAGTCATTGAATTCAGGCTTGCGGGAGCGAGAAGACGATGGTTTTCGGGCCTGCAACTTTGCCTGCCTGGCCTGGATCAATGCCTGCTCTGCCGCCTGCCCCGCAGCCCGCCAGCGGGCAAAATCTTCAGGCGTTTCCAGGGTGATGCGCCCCAGCACCCCCATGCGGAAATCATTGAGCACGGATTCGGCCGCTTTTTGGTGATTCAAGCGCCCGCCAGGCAGCAATGCACCGCGCTTGCGCCCCACCGCCATCAGCAGCTCCTCGTCCTTTTTTGCGGCAATCTCGGCGGGCTGCCAGCCCCACTTGTAACGCGCCTCCAGCAAGCTCGCGTAAGGACCTTGCAACAATTTCAGCAGCTCCAAGGCCACTTCTTCTTCTTCGTAAGCGTTGCGGCCCACCGCGCCGCTTGCCGCCAGGCAGTAACCGCTTTCGGGCACGGTGATTTTGGGCCACAACATGCCCGGGGTGTCGTACAAATAAAAATCATCGGCCAGCACAATCCGCTGTTCGGTTTTGGTGATGCCAGCCTCGTCCCCGGTTTTGGTGGCCCGCTTGTCCACCAGGGTGTTGATCAAGGTAGACTTGCCCACGTTGGGTATGCCAGCGATCAACACCCGCATGGGTTTGACCATGCCACCGCGCTGCGGCGCCAATTCAAAGCAAGCCGCGATCAGCGCTTTGGCCGGGGCTTTGACACTCGCGTCCAGCCCCAGCGCCCGGGTGCCGGGCTGTGCGTTGTAATGGGCCAACCACAGGGCGGTGCGCGCGGGGTCGGCCAAATCCTGTTTGTTCAACACCTTCAAGGCCGGGATGCCCGCTGCCAACTCCGCCAGCATGGGGTTGGCGCTGGAGCCGGGCAATCGGGCATCCAGCATTTCAATCACCACGTCGATGTCTTTGGCGCGCTCGGCAATGGCTTTGCGTGTGGCATGCATGTGCCCTGGAAACCACTGTACGCTCACCTTGCCTCCTGTTTAAGCGTTGGCCCGCAGCCAAGCATGCAAATCCTGCACCGAATCGGCCACATATTGAGGCTGCAAATCTGCAAATCCGCTGGGGTCGTGCGCACCGTAGCTCACCCCCACGCTGTGGCACAGGGCATTGCGGGCCATTTGCAGGTCGTGCGTGGTGTCGCCAATCATCAGGGTGCGTTCGGGTTCTGTGCCAAATTCACGCATCAATTCATGCAACATCAGGGGGTGAGGCTTGCCTGCGGTTTCATCGGCCGTGCGGGAGCCGTCAAACAAGCCGTGCAAGTCCACATGCTGCAAAGCTTCGTCCAACCCACGGCGGCTTTTGCCCGTTGCCACCACAAGCCAATGGTGCCTGTTTTTGAGCTCTTGCAACATGGGCAACACCCCAGCAAACAGGCTGATGTCGTGTTGACAGGCAAAGTAATGGTGGCGGTAGCGATCACCCAGCGCCGGGTATTTCTCGGGGGGCACATCGGGCGCGGCATGGGCCAACGCCTGCATCAACCCCATGCCAATCACGTAAGCAGCAGCCTCGTCGGAAGGGCGTTTCCCGCCCACATCCACCACAGCTGCCTGTATGCAGCGCACGATGATGGCCGTGGAATCGAACAATGTCCCGTCCCAGTCGAAGGCTATCAGGTCGTATTTGGAAGGGCGCTGACTCATAAACATTGCACAGGCGAAGGCCAAAAAACATTGGTCGAAGGTTGACCGGAGTATGGCCCAAATGCAGGCCACACAAGCCCACCGGGCCATGAAAAAGGGCGCTTGGTGCGCCCTTTGTTCGTTCCTGCCGCGTTTGCTGGCTCAAATACGGAAATCCTCGATGCTTTTGCCCTCGGCCAACAAGGCGCGCACCCACTCGGGCTTGCGACCCGGGCCGCCAGACCACAACTCGCCATTGGGCCCTTTGAACTTGGCGGGGGCTTTGACTTTGGCACCAGCCGATTTGCGACCACCGGCCACACCACCCAAATCTTCAAGGGTGATGCCGTAGTCCTTCATTTTTGCTTTGATATCGGCAATCACAGCCGCCAATTCTTGCTTGCGAACCTGTTCGGCCTGCGCCATCAAAGCCTGAGCCTGACTGACCAATTCTGAATAAGTTGACATACGACATCCTTTTGATTTATTGAAACAACGTGCTTATTTTAATCAAAAAAACTTGAAACATTCGACCACGCCATCAATTCTTGCGGCAATTCGGCTTTTAATTGCAGAGGTGTCAAATCAACCGGGTGGGTTACATTCAATTGCCAAGCATGCAAAAACATGCGCTTCATGCCTGACCGAGCCAATGCCTTGTTGAATTCGAAGTCGCCGTATTTATCATCCCCCGCTATCGGGCACCCCGTTTGGGCCAAATGAACCCTGATTTGGTGCGTTCTGCCGGTCTTGATGGTCACTGCAAGCAATGTCAATTCCAAACCGGGGTACTGCGCGGCCATTTCGACAGGCAGCCGCACCACACCCATGGGGCGAACCAAGGTGATGGAGCGCATCCCTTCCGGGTCATCGGCGTTTGTGACCCGAACCCGGCGCTCACCGTCGGGCAACAGGTATTTGCGCAAAGGCACATCAATCACTTTGTGCTTGGCGGGCCAACTGCCTTTGATCAAGGCCAAGTAGGTTTTGCCGGTTTCGCGTTCGCGGAACTGGTTTTGCAGGGCCTTGAGTGCGCTGCGCTTTTTGGCCACCAGCAAAATGCCACTGGTTTCGCGGTCCAGCCGGTGCACCAACTCCAGCAACGCCGCTTGCGGGCGCGACTGGCGCAGCTGCTCAATCACCCCAAACGACACGCCACTGCCCCCGTGCACCGCCACCCCAGCAGGCTTGTCAATCGCCATCAGGGCGGCGTCCTCAAACAGCACCGGAAATTCGCGCGGCGGGGCCACCGGCTGCAACTGCTTCAGCTCCGCTTGGGCCGACAACCTTATGGGGGGAATGCGCAACACATCGCCCGGTTGCACCCGCGTATCGGCACTGGCTCGACCCTTGTTCACCCGCACCTCCCCTGAACGGATGATGCGGTAAATGTGGGTTTTGGGCACGCCCTTGAGTTCGCGGAGCAAAAAATTGTCCAACCGCTGCCCTTCGGACTCGGCATCGACCGTGAGTTGGCGCACCTGTGCGGATTGTTCCATGTGGGGCGTAAAAAAGTTTCAAATTGCCCAGTTGGCATCGGCAAACTGCGCTGGAATGGCGTGCGGGCCTCTATAATGTGCCCATCCGGCCTGTGACGCTGTAAGTGTTTGATTTGCTTTGGAGTTTAAGGCAATTGCGTAAACACCTTTTGCAAGCCGGTACGGTTGCCATGCAGGGGCGCCGAAGCACTGGGGTTAACCCTTCCCCGTACCCACCCCCTGACCAGCCGGCGTTTTTGAGAGCAAACCCGATACGGAATACCCCAAACATGCAGTCTGTGCCACGGGGCACCTACTGCATGAGGACACCTGTGACCACAAAGCATTTACCGGCAAATTCAGTGGCTAGCACCCCCTTGCCCCCTTTGTTCACTCGCATCCACGCGCCTATGCCCAGCTGAGGCCCGGTCGGTGTGGCTGCATTTGGCCACCCGCCTCCGCCCGGCTGCCGCTCTCCGGCAGTTCCACCCCTCGTTTGCTCGAACAATCCGTCCGCCATGGCGTTTTGGCCCTTTGGGGCCGATGGAAACGAGTAAAGGAAACCAACATGAAACGCATGTTGATCAATGCCACGCAGGCCGAAGAACGCCGCTTGGCCATCGTAAACGGCCAAAAGCTGCTGGATTACGAAATTGAAATTGAAGGGCGTGAACAACGCAAAGGCAATATATACAAAGCGGTGGTTACCCGTGTTGAGCCGTCTCTCGAAGCCTGTTTTGTGGATTACGGCGAAGAGCGTCACGGCTTTTTGCCTTTCAAAGAAATTTCGCGCCAGTATTTCCAGGGCAACACCTCCCCGTCACAAGCCCGTATTCAAGACGTGATTCGCGAAGGCCAGGAACTGCTGGTCCAGGTCGAAAAAGAAGAACGCGGCAACAAGGGCGCCGCCTTGACCACTTTTGTGAGTTTGGCTGGGCGTTATGTGGTGTTGATGCCCAACAACCCACGCGGGGGCGGTGTGAGCCGCCGTATTGAAGGCGAAGACCGGGCGGAATTGAAAGCCGCCCTGGAGCAGCTGGAATACCCCAATGGCATGTCCATCATTGCACGCACCGCAGGCATAGGCCGCGAAGCGCCCGAATTGCAATGGGACCTGAATTACCTGCTGAAACTGTGGACCGCGATTGACGGCGCTTCCAAAGCAGGCAAAGGCGCCTTCCTGATTTACCAGGAATCGAGCTTGGTGATTCGCGCGATCCGCGACTATTTCAATGGCGACATTGGCGAAATCCTGATCGACACCGACGACATTTACGAACAGGCCCACCAGTTCATGAGCCACGTGATGCCCGAGCACGGGCACCGCGTGAAACGCTACCGCGACGACGCGCCGCTGTTCTCCCGCTTCCAGATCGAACACCAGATCGAAACCGCCTACAGCCGCACGGTGCAACTGCCCAGCGGCGGCGCCATCGTGATCGACCAGACGGAAGCGCTGGTGGCGGTGGACGTGAACTCGGCGCGCGCCATCAAGGGCGGCGACATCGAGGAGACCGCCACCCGCACCAACCTGGAAGCCGCCGACGAAGTGGCCCGCCAGGCGCGTCTGCGTGACTTGGGCGGCCTGATCGTGATCGACTTCATCGACATGGAAGAGTCGAAGAACCGCCGCGAAGTGGAAAACCGCCTGCGTGACGCGCTGCGCCAGGACCGCGCCCGGGTGCAGTTCGGCTCCATCAGCAAGTTCGGCCTGCTCGAAATGAGCCGCCAGCGTCTGAAGCCCATGCTCAGCGAAGGCTCGTCCATCCCCTGCCCGCGCTGCGGTGGCTCCGGCCACATCCGCGACACCGAATCGTCTGCCCTGCAGATCCTGCGCGTGATCCAGGAAGAGTCGCTGAAAGACAGCACCGCCGCCGTGCTGGTGCAG
>JBDKEX010000307.1:0-2784 GCA_039798985.1 Pseudomonadota bacterium
CATGTCGTTTTCAATGATGTGTTTGACCAGTTTGGCGTAGTCGTCGGGGCGGCCCAGGCGGCTGGGAAAGGGCACGCTGGCCGCCAGTGCGTCTTGAACTTCCTGGGGCATGCCAAACAACATGGGTGTGCCAAAAATGCCGGGGGCAATCGTCATGTTGCGGATGCCGCTTCGTGCCAGATCGCGCGCAATGGGCAGCGTCATTCCCACAACGCCGCCCTTGCTGGCCGCATAGGCCGCCTGCCCTATTTGCCCATCGTAAGCAGCAACCGACGCGGTTGAAATCAGCACGCCTCGCTCACCCGTGGGTTCGGGCTTGTTTTTGCACATGGCGTCGGCAGCCAGACGGATCATGTTGAATGTGCCCACCAGGTTGACCATGAGGGTTTTGGTGAAGGTGGGCAGGGCGTGGGGGCCATTTTTGCCCACGGTTTTTTCGGCAGGCGCAATGCCAGCGCAATTCACCAACCCCACCAGCTTGCCGGCAGCGGTGGCCGCGGCCACCACCGCCTGCCCGTCGGCCTCGTTGCTGACATCGCACCGCACGAACAAGCCATTGATGGCGTCGGCCAGAGCCTGGCCTTTGTCCTGCTGCATGTCGGCAATGACCACCCGAGCGCCATGGGCCGACAGCATGCGCGCGGTGCCTTCACCGAGGCCCGAGGCCCCACCGGTGACGATGAATACGTTGCCAGATATTTGCACGTGCAGCTCCTTTAATTGTTACGTTTACGTAAACGTAAATTATAGGGACCGGCGTGTTTCGGGTGCAATTTACTTGTAGCCCACCCGGTCCAGCATTTGTTGTACTTTGGTCAGGTTTTTGGCAACGACACCCAAGGGAATGGTTTCGGCTTTGAAATTGTCGCCACCCATGGCTTTGATGGCGGGGTTGTCCAACTTGAGGCCTTTGGTCACCGGGAACTCATTGTTGCCGTCGGCAAAATGCGCCTGTGCAAACGGGCTGGCCAGGTATTCCATGAACAACACGGCACCTTCGCGGTTTTTGGCGTTTTTGGCCACAGCTGCGCCGGCAATGTTGACGTGGGTTCCGCTGGTGCCCTGGTTGGGAAACACCGTGCGGATTTTGCTGGCCAAGTCGCGGTCCTCGGCCTTGTCGGACTTCAAAATACGGGCCAGGTAATAGGTGTTGGTCAAAGCCACGCCGCATTCGCCCGACGCCACGCCTTTGATTTGGTCGGTGTCACCCCCTTTGGGTGGGCGGGCCATGTTGTCGACCAAACCTTTTAACCAAGCTTCGCCTTTGGCATCGCCCAAGCGCTCGACCACGGTGGCAAACAACGACAAGTTGTAGGGGTGCGAGCCCGAACGGGTGCACAGCAAGCCTTTGAGTTTTGGGTCGGCCAACTGCTCGTAGGTGGCCACATCGGCCGCCTTGACGCGGCTGGGGTCGTAAACCACCACGCGGGCGCGGGTTGAGAAGCCGGTCCAGGTAACGCCCCCTGCCGTGGGTGTGGCGCGCAGGTGGGCGGGTATGGCCGCATCCAGTTTGGCTGACTGTATGGGCTGGAACAAACCGGCGCTGTCGGCTTGAGCCATGCGGGCGGCATCCACCAGCAAAATCACGTCGGCAGGCGAAGCAGCGCCTTCAGCGCGAAGTCGCGCCAAAATACCGGCATCGTCTGAATCAACGCGGTTGATTTTGTAGCCGGTGGTTTTGGTGAAGGTGTCGTACAGCACTTGGTCGGTTTGGTAGTGCCGTGCAGAATACAGATTGAGCACTTTGTCTTGTGCTTGCACAATGTTTGCGCTCAGGGCCAAGAGGGCCAAGCTGGTGAAGGTGATTTTTCGCATCAAATGCTCCGGTTGGATGGATGCACTTATTTTAAAGCAAATAGGAATCATTCTTGTTAAGATCTTCTTTGACCTCAAAAAAAACATGGCTTTCGCACAGAAAGATGTCGTTTTGGTGTGCCGGTGTGGTCATTGCCACCTTGGTGGGGTGTGCTGCCCCTGTTGCAGTGAGCCCCCCGCCGGAGCCCCCGCAGCCAGAAGCCACGCGTACCCCCAGGTGGGCTTTGGCGCTGGGCGGGGGCGCGGCCCGTGGCTTTGCCCATGTGGGGGTGATACAAGTGCTGGAAAAGGAAGGCCTGTTGCCCGATGTGGTGGTGGGCACCTCGGCGGGCAGTTTGGTGGCTGCTTTGTACGCCAGCGGCAAAAATTCGGCCGAACTGGAGCAAGCTGCCCTGCAGATGGACGAATCCACCATAGCCGACTGGACCTTGCCCTTGTTCAACCGTGGCGTGCTGAGGGGGGAGGCCTTGGCCAAATACGTGAACCAGCAGGTCAAGAACCGCCAAATTCAGGAAATGAAATTGCCGCTGGGCATTTTGGCCACCGATTTGGTCAGCGGGGATGGCGTGTTGTTCCAGCGTGGTGACACTGGCACCGCCGTGCGGGCGTCCAGTGCGGTGCCTGGGGTGTTTGTGCCGGTGTCAATTTCTGGCCGCGAATACGTGGACGGGGGCCTGGTGGCACCGGTTCCGGTGGTGCAAGCGCGCCAAATGGGGGCAGAGTTGGTGTTGGCGGTGGACATATCCAGCCCGCCGCAGGCCAACACCAATGACGCCTTCAAAGTGGTGCTGCAAACCTTTTCCATCATGGGGCAGAGCATCAACCGGATGGTGTTGCAACAGGCCGATGTGGTGGTGCGCCCTTCGTTGGCTGGGGTGGGGAGCGCAGACTTCTCCAACCGTCAGCGGTCCATTGCCGCGGGCGCAGAGGCCATGCGCGCATTGCTGCCCAAGCTGAAAGAACAATTGC
>JBDKEX010000308.1:0-5505 GCA_039798985.1 Pseudomonadota bacterium
TGTGCCCACTCCAGCCCAAACCGCTTGGCGCTTTCCGGGTTGTCCAGGCCGGCCAGCACCTCTTCGTCGCCACCGGCGCGCTCCTCGCCGGCCGAAAACACGCGCAGTTGGTCGCTGCGGCGGTCGTAAACCCCGTGGAACAGCTTGCCCATGCCCACCGGCCAGGTAAAGGGCACCACCGTCATGCCCAGCTCACGCTCGATCTCGTCCATCACGTCCAGCGGGGCCTGCACCTCGCGGTCCATCTTGTTCACAAACGTGAGGATCGGCGTGTTGCGGGCGCGGCACACCTGCAGCAGGCGGCGGGTTTGCGGCTCCACGCCATTGGCCGCGTCAATCACCATCAGCGCGGCGTCCACCGCGGTCAGCACGCGGTAGGTGTCTTCTGAAAAATCCTGGTGGCCGGGGGTGTCGAGCAGGTTGATGACGCAGTCGCGGTATTCCATCTGCATCACGCTCGACGCCACAGAAATGCCGCGCTGCTTTTCAATCTCCATCCAGTCGGAGGTGGCGTGGCGCGCGGCCTTGCGGGCCTTCACCGAACCGGCAATGTTTATGGCGCCCGAAAACAGCAGCAGCTTCTCGGTCAGCGTGGTTTTACCGGCGTCGGGGTGGGAAATGATGGCAAAGGTGCGGCGGCGGCGCACTTCAGAAACGATGTCAGACATAGGCTGAGATTATCCCGGACAATGCAAGCCATGCACCCCAGAGCTTTGTTGGATCTTTCGGCCGAATTGTTGGCCTCTGTTTTGAAATTTGACCAGGCCACCGATGCCGTGGTGGCACAGTTTGGCCGTGAGCACCGCAACTTGGGCCCACGCGAACGCCACTGGCTGGCTGATGTGGTGTACCGCGTGCTGCGCGAGAAACCGTTGCTGGAATGGTTGGCCCAAAGCCAGCCGCTGCCGCTTGCGCAGGCGCCCGCCAAACCCGGCCCGCACCGCAAGGGGCCGATGGTGACGCCCGCCCGCTTGGCCTTGAACCGGCAGCTGGCCATTTTGGCAATGCGCAGCGACGAACCCTGGCAGCAACAAACGTTGAACGCAGAAGAACAAGCTTGGCTGGCCTCTTGCAGCGCTTTGCTGGCGCCAAGCGCCGGTGCAACCACCCCGCCGCAAGCGCAGCACCTGCTGCCCACATGGCTCGCCCAGCGCTTGCAAAAACAGTTGCCCCATGGTTTTGATGCCTTGGCAGCGTCCCTCAACCTGCCCGCCACATTGGATTTGCGGGTCAACCCCTTGAAGCACAAGCGCCAAGCGGTGCAGCCCTTGTTGGCACAAGAGGGTGTTCAGGCCGAGCCTACCCCCTATGCTCCGCTGGGCTTGCGTGTTCAGGGCAAACCTTCTTTGCAAAAGCTCAAACTGTTCACCGACGGCGTGGTGGAAGTGCAAGACGAAGGCTCGCAGTTGTTGACGCTGCTGCTCGAGGCCAAGCGGAACGAAACAGTGGTTGACTTCTGCGCCGGCGCCGGCGGCAAAACCCTGGGTTTGGGCGTGGCCATGCGAAACACGGGGCGCTTGTACGCCTTTGACACCTCCGCCCACAGGCTGGAGGCGCTGCAACCTCGCCTGCAGCGCAGTGGCCTGACCAACGTGCACACCATGGTCATTGGGGACGAAGCCGATCCGCGTCTGCAGCGCATGTGGGGCAAAGTGGACCGGGTTTTGGTGGATGCTCCTTGCTCTGGGTTGGGCACCCTGCGCCGCAGCCCCGATCTGAAATGGCGCCAAACCGCCAAAACCGTTGATGCCATGCCAGAGCTGCAGCTGCGCATTTTGGAAAGCGCCGCCAAATTGCTCAAGCCCGGGGGCCGCTTGGTCTACGCCACCTGCAGCCTGTTGCAAGAAGAAAACGAAGCGGTGGTTCAGGCGTTTGGCCAAGCGCAGCGGGAATTTGTGCCGGTTGATGCTGCCGCCGTGTTGCAACATGCCGGCGTATCCCATGCGGCGGGCTTGTGCCAAGCTGGTAATTTGCGCTTGTGGCCCCACATACACGGCACCGACGGTTTTTTTGCCGCAATTTGGGCAAAAAAGCTCTAAAAAAGGCAGGGCAGCAGCCTGCGACCACAGGCGCTTAAATCTACTGATTTGGTGTTTTGGGCCGCTCGCCCTAAAATCAGCGGGTTACGGCCTGGGGTTTTACGCAATACCTTGGCTCACAAGACTTTGTAAAGGTTTCAAATGGCTTTATTCGATGCCGGCTTGAACGGCTTGGTGGTTCTGCTCTCAGAAGGTCTGACTGGGTTTTCCTGGTGGCAAGTGTTTTTGGCCATGCTCGCCATGACGCATTTGACCATCGTCAGCGTCACGCTCTATTTGCACCGCTGCCAGGCCCACCGCGCGCTGGAATTGCACCCCATCGTGTCGCACGTGTTTCGTTTCTGGTTGTGGATGACCACGGGCATGATCACCAAAGACTGGGCTGCCATACACCGCAAACACCACGCCAAATGCGAACAAGAAGGTGACCCCCACAGCCCGCAGGTGTTTGGTATCAAGAAAGTGTTTTTTGAAGGCTCGGAACTGTACCGTGCCGAGGCCAAAAACAAAGACACCATAGACCGTTTTGGACACGGTACGCCCACCGATTGGATAGAGCGCAACGTCTACACCAAACACTCGCGCACCGGCGTTATTTTGATGTTCTTCATCAACGTCGCTTTGTTTGGCTTCCTGGGCATTGCCGTTTGGGCCGCTCAAATGATCTGGATCCCAATTTGGGCTGCTGGCGTGATCAACGGTATTGGCCACTACTGGGGCTACCGCAACTTTGAAGCCCCAGATGCCAGCACCAACGTGTCGCCTTGGGGCCTGATCATCGGTGGCGAAGAGCTGCACAACAACCACCACACCTACCCCACTTCTGCCAAGTTTTCGGTCAAGCCCTACGAATTTGACATTGGTTGGATGTACATCACCATTCTGTCCGCCGTGGGTCTGGCCAAGGCCAAAAAGGTACCGCCAAAGTTGGCATTTGGTGATGTCAAGCCGGTGGCCGACGAGAAGACACTCGAAGCCATTATTGCCAATCGTTACGAGGTGATGGCTGGTTTTGCCCGCCAAATTCGGGATGCCGCGCAAGCCGAACTGGATGCCTTGCGGGCCAAGCGTGGCGACGCCTCTTTGCTCGAAGCGGCACGCCTTTGGTTGCACCGTGACGACGACAAAGTGCCCACCAAGTACAAAGCCAAAGTGGAGCAGGTGCGTGCCCAATACCCTGCTTTGGGCAAGATGCACGCCATGCGTGAAGAGTTGCGGCAATTGTGGTCAAACACCACATTGACCCGTGAACAACTGGCCAAAGACTTGCAGGCTTGGTGCCGCCGCGCCGAAGAAAGCGGTGTCGCTGCTTTGCGGGACTACTCCATCAAGCTGCGCTCCGCGCAACAGACGGCCTAAAAGCCGCCGCACATAAAAAGGCCCGCATTCAGCCGGGCCTTTTTATATTGATGCGCCAACAAAAAACCACCGAAGATTCGGTGGTTTTTTGTTTTGCAAGAACAGCGCAAGGCCGCTCAATCAAACCCAATCACTTGAGTTTGATTTCCTTGTATTCCACATGCTTGCGAGCTTTCGGATCAAACTTCATGATCAACATTTTCTCGGGCATGGTTTTCTTGTTTTTGGTGGTCGTGTAGAAGTGACCGGTACCGGCTGTGGACTCCAGCTTGATTTTTTCGCGTCCGCCTTTGCTTGCCATGGTGCAGCTCCTTTAACGATTAAGCCTGACCACGTGCGCGCAGGTCTGCGAGCACAGCGTCAATGCCGTTTTTGTCGATCAAGCGCAGGGCAGCGCCCGAAACGCGCAGGCGAACCCAGCGATTTTCGCTTTCGACCCAGAAACGACGGGATTGCAGGTTCGGCAGGAACCGGCGCTTGGTTTTGTTGTTGGCGTGGGAAACGTTGTTCCCGACCATGGGCTTTTTGCCCGTAACTTCGCAGACGCGTGCCATGATTGGACACTCCAGTAAAAATAAGCAGCACCAAGGCTGCACCTCGTTCACATCCTGTGTTGTGCCGCCTGCCACTTGTTTCGTGTGGACGGCTCCGGCTTGTGAACGGTGAATTTGCCCGCTGTTACCAACAGGCAAGCCTAGCATTATAGCGTCAAGCGCTGGCTTGTTCCAAGTAGCGCTGTGCATCCAGCGCTGCCATGCAACCCGTGCCCGCGCTGGTGATGGCTTGGCGGTACACATGGTCTTGAACGTCGCCCGCAGCAAACACGCCGGGCACGCTGGTCATGGTGGCCATGCCTTGCAAGCCCGACCGGGTGACGATGTAGCCGTCCTTCATCTCCAGCTGGCCCTTGAATATGTCGGTGTTGGGCTGGTGGCCAATGGCAATAAAGCAACCTTGCACGGCCACTTCTTCGGTGTTGCCCGTTTGCACGTTCTTGAGCCGCACACCGGCAACGCCCTTGGGGTCGCCCAACACTTCGTCCAAAACGCTGTGCAGCTTGAGCTCAATCTTGCCCTCAGCCACTTTTTCCATGAGTTTGTCGATCATGATGGCTTCTGCCTTGAACGTGTCGCGGCGGTGCACCAAGGTCACTTTGCTGGCGATGTTGGAGAGGTAGAGTGCCTCCTCAACCGCGGTGTTGCCCCCCCCCACAACGGCCACCGGTTGGCCGCGGTAAAAGAAGCCGTCGCAGGTGGCGCAGCCGCTCACACCTTTGCCCATGAAGGCTTCTTCCGAGGGCAGGCCCAGGTACTTGGCCGAAGCGCCGGTGGCAATGATCAAGGCGTTGCAGCTGTACTGGCCGCTGTCGCCGGTGAGTACAAACGGGCGCTGGGAGAAATCGACAGCGTTGATGTGGTCAAAAACGATCTCGGTGTTGAATCGCTCCGCGTGGGCCAGGAAGCGCTGCATCAAATCGGGGCCCTGAACGCCGTGAACATCGGCCGGCCAGTTGTCCACTTCGGTGGTGGTCATCAGCTGGCCACCTTGGGCCATGCCCGTGATCAGCATGGGTTTTAGGTTGGCGCGTGCGGCGTAAACGGCGGCGGTGTAGCCTGCGGGCCCGGAACCAAGAATCAGTACTTGCGCGTGTTTCATAGACGTTCTCTTCAACTGTTAGGTGCCGCTATTGTAAAAAGTCGCGCGCCGACCCTGGGCCGTTGTGGGTTTCGCCGCTGCAAGCTCGGTTAAGCTAACGCCGTTCTATGACGTATTCGCTCAACACCCTCAACGACGACGCGGCCCACGCTGCGCCCTCCGGTTTTTCTCGATTTGCCCAGGAGGTGGCGCTGTTGCTCGGGGCGGCCGTGTTGCTGTACGTCTGGTTGCTGTTGTTGACCTACTCGCCTGCAGACGCAGCCTGGTCCACTTCGGGTTCGGGTGCGCCGATTCGGAATTGGGGTGGGCGCTTGGGGGCTTGGTTGGCCGACGCGGGCTATTACTTGCTGGGAGCGTCGGTTTGGTGGGCGGTGTGGGCCGCCAGCTACGCCTGGTTTGTGGGGTTGGCCAGGTGGTTGCGCGGGGAGGCGGTCCCGGTGCGCGCGGCAGT
>JBDKEX010000309.1:0-3477 GCA_039798985.1 Pseudomonadota bacterium
TCCGCCGATAACTCCGCTGCGCCCTCTATGCGGGTTTCATAGCGTTTGAGCACCCCCCATGCCGATTCGATGATTTTGGCGTTTCGGGTGTTGGTGCCGGCTTCTAGCAATTCAACGGTGGCCGCCTTGGGATTGCCTGCCAAGCTCTGGCGCATTGCTTTTTCAATGATGCTCAGGACCGTGCCGTGTATGTCCAGCAGTTTTTCGGCGTAGGGCGGAAACATCACCACGGCCTTGGCCAACAGCTCGGTCAGGGCCTTGGAGGTGCAAAAACGCAAACCGAGCAGCTGGATGTGATCCTCAACCTCGTCAAGTTGAATAGCGCGTTGTGCCAACAAGCCCAACAGCATCAAGAGGTTGCAAGCCGCTTCAAAATCAAAACCTTCCAGGTGCGACGTGGCCATCATGCCCCGCACGCCTTCGAGCACTCGGGCGGTTTGATGGTCTTGGATCAACAACATGATTTGCAGCACTTGGTTCAACCGCTGCAAACGCACCGTGGCGTCGTTGCGTTCAAGAATGTTTTGTATGTCGTCCACGCAACGTTGCAAGGCTTTGCGGTCACCTGCGTTCAAGCGCATATAGCCCAGCAGCACCAGAGACTGGGGGTCAAACATTTTCGAGTCAAGGCCCAGGCGCACGGTGCGCGAAAGCATCTCCTCGGCCAGTTTGGTGTCGCCGCAGTAGTGGGCCAGCATCCCGTGCCGCTGCAAACGGCTGATCGAGGCGGGCGTTGTGTCGGTGGCCATTTTGCAGGATTGCAGGGCAGCATCGAAATTGCCCAGCTCGATTTGGGCGCGTCCCATCACGTCGTAGGCGTCGGCGTAACCCGGTTCAGAGCTGATCAAGCTCTCCAGCGTGGTGGCCGCTTTTTGGGTTTGTCCTGCTTCCAGCTGCACCCGGGCCACGCCCAGTCGGGCCCAAGGCAGGGTTTTGGCATCGATCACTGCTTCGTAAAGCGTCTGGGCTTCTTTGAATTGTTCGGTTCGCAGCAGCAGTTCTGCACCCACGCGGGCCGCGTAAAGCCAAAAATCCCCTTTGCTGGTAAACCGCTCCAAGCACAAACGCGAGGCGCGCTGAAAGTCCTGGTTCTCGATTGCCAAAAAAATGTCTTGCAGTACAAATTTGCGCCGCCTAGCCTGGAAAATCCGTTCCTCTAAACGGTTGGCGGTGTAGGGCTTGAGCAAATACGAGTCCAGGGCCGATTCGGCAGCTTCTGCGACTTTGCTGTACGACGCTTCTGCGGTGACCATAATGAAAACCGTCGCAAAAGGCAAAAGCCCGCACCGGCGAAGGTCATCGAGCAGGTCTTGGCCGGTGCCCGCGTCGGTGGGGAAGTGCTGTTCGCACACGACCACGTCGAAAGTTCGAAATTCCAACTGCCGCCTGGCGTCGCCAATTCGGGAACTTTGCGCCACGGCCCGCACACCCAGATCGCGCAATTGCGCCACCAAAATAGAGCGAGAAGTGGGGTTTCCGTCGACCACCAACGCGGTGGCGTCGCGTAAATCGTCAGATTTGACACTGAGGCGGTTCATGGCCTGTATTGTGGGGCCTAATTCAGGCGGTTTTGCCCGCAGTGCCTTTGCTGTTCAGTTCAAATAGCGCGCTTGCACGGTCATTGCTGGCGCCCTTGGGCTTGTGGCCACCGAAGCGTGACCTGTGTGCCGACCTGCCATTCGGTGTGCACCTCCACTTCGCCGCCTTGGAGCTGCATCACCTCTTTGACCAGGCTCATCCCCAAGCCGGTGCCGGGTATGTGCCCAGAAGTGTCCGCTCTCCAAAAGCGTTCGTACAAATGACTGGCTTGCTCGGGCGTCATGCCTATGCCTCGGTCTGTCACCCGAACACATACCCAGGTTTGATGAGGGTTGCCACTGTCCAGCCAAGCGTGCAGCTCAATCGCACCGCCGTTGGGCGAGTATTTGTAGGCATTGGTGAGCACATTGAGCAACACCTGGCGGGTCTTTTCACGGTCTGCCCACATCAACAGGGCTTCGTTTTCAAAGTGGCATTGCACTTGCCGGGTGTCGCCGGGCATGACCAAACTTGCCAGCGTGTCGCGCACCAGGTCGCTCACCTGGCAGGGCACGATGTCGAAGTCTTGGCCTCGTCGCGCTTCTATGCGGGCCAAGTCCAGCAGTTCGTTGATGATGTGGCTGAGCCGGCCCGCTTGCTCGTGCATGGTTTGTATGAGTTCGCGTTGTTTCTCAGCAGACATTTGGCGGCGCAGCAGCAATTCCGAAAAACCGTACACACTGGCCAAGGGCGTGCGCAGCTCGTGCGCGGCGCTGTTGAGAAATTCGCTTTTCATCCGATCCACCTCGGTTTCATGGGTGATGTCGCGAAAATACAGTACCGTTTCTGCCTGATTGCCGCTTTGCCGGCGCCAACTCCGCGCCAACACCCTGTGGCGGGGTTTGTGCAGCACCAAAATCTCTGGGTGGGTTGATGCGTTGCCGCCTGCTATCGGCGGAAAATTCCGCCCGTCTTCGCTCAAACCCGCGAAATAGCGTTCGAACGCCGTGAGTGACAGGTCCTCCCAGTCGATGGCTTGGGCCCAACCAAGCATCTCGCCCAAGGCAGGGTTGGCTACCACCAGCTGGTCTTGGTGGTCAAACACCGCAATGCCGTCGGGGCTCAAATCCACCACCGCATGAAAACGGGCCGTGCGCTCCGCCAGTTTTTGTTGGATTCGATGGCGTTCCGTCACATCGCGCAGCAGGCAGATGTATTGAGACAACCCGGCCTCGTTCACGAAGGAAAGCGAGACCTCGGCCAAAAAAGTGTGGGAGCGCCCTCGCATGGCCAGGGTCTGCACGGTTTGAACTTCTTGCGACGCCTGGAATTGGGTGGTGGGTGTGAGCGCGTCCGTCCATTCGGCAGAAAACTGCGGCAACCACAAACGCACGTCCTGGTTTTGGTAGGTGCCAATTTCGACTTCCAAAATTTCTCGAGCGGCGGCATTCATCATTTGAACCTGGCCGTTGGGGGCAAGCACCAGCACACCATCGGGCATGCCTTCGATCGCCGCTATCCAGTTGGCTTCGCTGAAGGCCAACTGCTGGATTTTGCTGCGCAGCCGCGAGTGCAATGTGTTCACGGCATCGGTCAAGTCACTTACTTCCCGGCTGTTGCTGTTGTGTTCCAGCGGTTTTCCGGTGACTTGTTGCAAATTGCGGGCGTGCTGCGTCAGGCGTCTCAAGGGCCGCAGTGTTCCTCGCAGCAGGTAGAACGCGGTCAGCAGGGTCAACAGGCCGACGCTTACATGCAACCACCACTGCTCCAGCTGTATTTCGTGCAATTCCGCCTGGTGGGTCTCGTGTTGAAACACCAACCCGATGTAACCCAGGGCAACCCCTTGGCCTATGGGTTCCCAGCTCAGCCAAGCTTGTTGGTCGCCCCAAGGCAACGGCTGCAACCCCATGGCGGGCTGGGGTGGAATTGGGCTGTCTCCAGGGCGGTAGAGCACGCGAA
>JBDKEX010000310.1:0-13173 GCA_039798985.1 Pseudomonadota bacterium
GGTTCATTGCGGCCGGGGTTGTCGGCCAGTTGCATGTGAGCAATGCGGGGCAAGGCGCGGCGCATGGTCTGCGCGAGTTCGCCTTCCATGCGCTGGGCGTGGTAAATGTCGTATTGCAAAAACAGGTTGTCAGAACCCACTTCGGCCATCAGCGCCAAAGCCTGGTCGGTGCGGCTGACGAAAAAACCGGGCATGTCAAAGGTGTTGATCGGCTCCATCGTCAACTGAATGCCCTGCGCTTGGAGCGCGTTGGCGGCATGGCGCAGGTTGCTTACCAAAGTGGCACGGGCCACCGCTGCATTCACCCCCGGTGGCAGAAGCCCGGCCAAACAGTTCATGCGTGGGGTGCCCAAGGTTCGGGCGTATTGCAGGGCCGTTTGTACGCCTTCGCGAAATTCCTCCACCCGGTCTGGGTGACAGGCGATGCCGCGCTCGCCTTGTTCCCAATTGCCCGCGGGCAGGTTGTGAAGCACCAGCCGCAAACCGTAGATGCGCAGTTGGGTGGCAATGTCTTCAGCGGCAAAATCGTAGGGAAACAAAAATTCCACTGCCTTGAAACCACTGCGCGCAGCTGCCGCAAAGCGCTCCATAAATGGCAAGTCGTTGTAGAGCAGGGTCAGGTTGGCGGCCAGTTGCGGCATCAGGGTCTCCTAGAGCACCGTCAAGCACTTGGCAGCCGGGTCTGCACCCGCGTGAATGGCGGCAGCCCTTGCAACAGGCGCTGGCCGTAGCTGGTTTGGGTCAGGCGACGGTCGTAACAGTACACATGGGCCTCGTCCTCCTCGGTGCGTATGGCCCGGCCCACCCATTGCGCGAGCCGTATGGCCGTGGCGGGCACCACCAACTCGGTGAACGGGTCGCGCCCCACCGAGCGCAACCATTCGGCCCGGGCTTCGCCCACCGGGTCATCGGGCGGGGCGAACGGCAGCTTGGTGATAAACAGGTCCTCGCACAACTGCCCCGGCAAGTCCAGCCCTTCGCCAAATGACTGCATGCCAAACACAATGGAAGGCTGGCCTTGCGCGACCCGATCACGGTGGCGAGCCAGCAATTGCCCTCTGGGCAAAGCGGTTTGCACCAACACGCTCGGGGCCAAATCATCGGGCAGGGCTTGTTCGGCCGCTTGCAGTTGCACCCGCGAGGTGAACAACACCAGCGCACCGTGCTTGACTTGGCGCAAGTCCGCCATCAAGGCACGCACCATTTCCTGGGTAAAAGCTTGGGCGTCTTTCGGGTCCGCCAGGTGGTCCACACACACCAGTCTGCCTTGGCGTGCAAAGTCAAACGGGCTGGGCACTTCCATGGACACGGTCGCGGGATCGCCGTGCAGCCCCACTTCTTTGAGAAAAAAATCAAACCGGCCGCAGCTGGCCAAAGTGGCCGAGGTGAGCACAGCCCCGCGCACCACAGACCACAAATGCTGCCGCAGAGTGGCGCCTGGCAAGGTGGGGCTGGCATGGGCCTGCAGCACCACAAAGTCACCCACGGTTTGCAGCGTGAACCACTTGGCCACTGGCGCGGCACCGTCGCCCACATCTTGCAGCAAGGCCTGGGTGGTGGCAAACACCGCTTCCAGTCGGGGCGCCAGCGTGCCCAATTGCGCATACAGTTGCGACAGGCGGCGCGCCTCGTCGGGCTGGTCGCGCATCTCGGCCCGCAAGGCTTTGCTGACCGCACGCAGCGCGTCTAAAAACGCATTCGCGTGGTGAGCCAACTGGGTCAAAGGCTCCGCAAAATCAGAATGCAATTGGCCTTGGGGCACGCGGGCGCGGGTGCTGGCGTTTGTGCCCGGCCCAGTGGTGGTGCGCCGCCAGCCACCCTGCCGCGTGGTTTCGGCCGTGGTTTCGCCGCGCAATTCGGCGCCGTGGTGGTGCATGGCCAATTTGGCCACGTCCTGCACGCGCTGCTTTACCTGGGCGGCGTGCTTGGGAATGTCCGCCACCTCTGACACCGCCAACATTCCGCCTGTGCGCACAGCCTTGCTGGCCAAACGGTCCACCCAGGTCAAGCGGCTCAAGTCCATGCTGTGCGCAAATTGGTCCAAGGCGGTGGCCGGCAGGTGGTGAGCTTCATCGAGCACCAACAAGCAGTTGTCCAGGTCAGGCAACAAACGCGAACCCACCGAAGACAACAACAGGTCGTGGTTCACCACAATCACCTGGGCGCCCACCAAGGCCTTGCGCTGCTCGTAATACGAACACTGGTTGTAGGCCGGGCAATGGCGTGCGGTGCATGAACTGGCCTCAGCCGCAATCGCGCTCCACCACTGGGTTTGCGGGGCTTGCCCCAAAGTATCGCGGTCGCCATCCCACTGCCCGCGGTCGAGCTGCTGGGCCAAATCTTGGTAGTAATGGGTGCGCTCCAGGGCCAGGGCCTCTGAGGTGGCCGCCCCACGGTGGGGGCCAGCCTCGGGGGCAAACAAATCGTCTTCGATCTGCCAGTCGTCATCGGGGCTGCTGTTGTCACCGGCGGCCCACCGGTCGAGCTTGAGTTTGCAAACGTAGCGCCCGCGCCCTTTGGCCAATGCGAATTTGAAGGGTTGCGGCAAAGTTGCCGCCAAAGCGGGCAAGTCTTTGTTCACCAGTTGCTCTTGCAAGGCCACCGTGGCGGTGGAAATCATCACCCGGGTGTTGCGGGCCAATGCCACGGCCACGGCGGGCGCGCCGTAAGCCAAAGACTTGCCCACCCCGGTGCCAGCCTGAATCACCGCAATCGAACGCTCGGGCTCCAGTGCTTCAACAGGCCCGTCTTCGTCCTCTGGGGGCTTACCCAGGTCGGCCTCACTGAAAGTGGCGGCCACCTGCTCGGCCATCAAACGCTGGCCCGCGCGGGGGCGCAGACCGGTGCCGCCTTGAACCACGGCATCAAAGATTGCCACGGCCTCCCGGGCCCAGGTAGTTTTGCTCATGGTGGGCGAGTTTCGCACACAAAGCTGCAAGCACAAGTGATTGATTTGGCCTGATAATTGTTGAAAGAACGCCAAAAAATGCAAGCAGGGACCGCTTTTTGCCATCAAAGTATTCAATGAAATCAGCCGAGGGTTACACATCAACCCAAACAAAGTCCGCCAACCAAATGGCCGACGGGTGGTTGCACACTTTTGCGGTGTTGGTGTTGCCTGTGCTTGTTGTCATCATGAGCGTTTGGGCGCTTTCCCAATGGCAATCAGATTACAAAGTGGCCGAACCGGGCAATGTCGGTTTTCGCGCGGTAGAGCAGTCTGACGGTGATTGGTCCCCATCGAAAGCGCGTGCGCAGTTGCTCAATGCAACCCCGGTCACTGCCTGGGATACGCGCCTGTCTGAAACACCGATTTGGTTTTCAACTTCTTTGCCGCCCCGGGCCCCGGCAGTTCCCGGTGTGACCAGCCCGCCTGTTGGGTTGGATTTTCCGTCTCGGCACAACCTGCACCTTGATTGTTGGGATGCAGACACGCTCGCGCCGCTGGGCAATGCCAACCGGGACGCCCAAACCGGCCGCTTGCAGCCCTCTCGGGCAGGCTTTGCCCTGGTGCTGATGCCCGAGCAAATGGTGTCGAATGTGCTTTGCAAAGCGCAATTTATGGGCCCCGCGCGGTTGACTGTGCAGCTCTGGCCGCTGGAAGACTTGAAAATCAAACAGCAGGAATTTCACCGCAATTCGGGGCTGCTGGAAGGCGGCATGCTGGTTTTGGCAGCGTTTATGCTGATTGCTGGGCTCATCAACCGCAACAGCCATTACATGCTGTTCGCTGCCTGGCTGGTGGTCAACCTGCGCATGGCGGCGCTGTCGGCCGGGTGGGACACCCAGTGGCTGGGGCACAGCATTCCTGCCGACTGGCTTCCCACTTTGCGCGCTGTCACCCTGGCCCTTTTTTACGGGGTCACCTACTCGCTGTTTCGCGCCCTGTTTGCTGACCAGTTGCAGCGGCTGAACCACCCTTGGCCACTCACTTTGGCCAAGTGGATCAGTTTGCCCTTGCCACTGTTGGCCCTGGCCCTGCCCTACAAAACCTTTTTGCCGGTGATTTGGGTCAGCACGGGCGTGGGTGTGGTCATTTTGGTGTACCTGCTGGTGCGCATTTTGTTTGGCGCACGCAACTGGGTCGCGATTTGGTATGCGAGTTCAATTGCCATCACTTTGTTTGCGAGTTTGTACGAGGTGGTCGCGGCATCGCTGGGGTTGCAAGGGCTGATCGGCACCTTCAACAGCGTTACGGCCGCCCTCACATCCAGCCTGCTTACCTCGCTGGCAATTGCCGAGCAAATGCGCGAAGCCCATGCCAGCCGGTTGGCGGCGCAAGCCGAGCTGGAACACACCTACGAAGTCGTGCCGGTTGGCCTTTTCACCCTTGACACCAATGGCTGTTTTTTGAGCGCCAACCCAGCGCTGGAGACACTGCTGAACGCGCCTCGCCTGGCCCAGCTGCAAGCGCCTTGGGATCAACATTTTGGGAACGGTGCCTGGCATGCCATGCGGGCGCTGCTGGCCCACGGCAAACCCATAGAAATGGAACTTTCGCTGGCGGCGCAAAGCCCAAGCGCCGATCCCACCGCGCTGCCCGGCAAAAACCACTACTGGCTCAAAGCCACCATGGCCGGCGAGACCGTGGAAGGCAGCCTGCAAGACGTGACAGACAAAGTGCTGGCAAAAGAACGGCTGGAATTTTTGGCCAATCACGACCCGCTGACCAAGGCCTTGAACCGCCGCGGAATCGAAGCGGTGTACGGTCCGGCACAAGCCAAGTCCAACCAAGAAGGCCCCATGGCGCTGGCCTACCTGGACTTGGACCGCTTCAAGCTGATCAACGACCTGTATGGGCACAACGCCGGTGACGAGGTGCTTCAGCAGGTGTGCGCGCGCGTCATGCGACCCCTGAGCCATGACATGCATTTGGGTCGCATTGGCGGTGACGAGTTTGTCATTGTCATGATCAACACCCCGCTGGCCCAAGCCGAGTGGGTGTGCCGCGAAATCATCTCCAGCCTGTCTGCCACCCCCTACATGGTGGGCGAGCGCGCCTTCCACATTCGGGGCTCAATAGGCCTGATCGAATTGGCCCCCGCCACCACCTACAAAGACGCTATTGCCACCGCTGACCGGGCGTGCCGGGAAGCCAAAAAAGGTCACAGCGCCGGGCTGGTGACCTACCAAAGGGATTCGCGCGTTTTCAGCGACCACGAAGCAGAAATGCAATTGGTCGAGCGCTTGTCCAACCACGAGTCGATTGCAGGTTTATTCCTGGAAATGCAGCCCATCATGTCGCTGCGCACGCCATACGCCTCGCTCAACTTCGAGGTGCTGCTGCGCATGAAAGACGAGCACGGCGACCGCATCCCCACCGAGCGCCTGATCCACGCCGGCGAAGACAGTGGCCGCATGGGCGTGATTGACCGCTGGGTGCTCTCGAGCACGCTTGAATGGTTGGCAGCCCATGTGAACGGCATGCCCAGCAACCAGTTTGTTTGCATGAATTTGAGTGGCGCGTCGCTCAATGACGAGAAATTCATGGAAGACGTGTTTGTGATGTTGGCTCGCAGCAAAAACATCACGCAACGCCTGTGCCTGGAAATCACCGAAAGCGTGGCCTTGCACGACTTGGGCAACACCCGGCGCTTCATTGACAAAGTACGCAGCTTCGGTGCCATGGTGGCACTGGACGATTTTGGCGCCGGGTACACGTCGTTCTCTTACCTGAAAGACCTCCCAGCCGACATCCTCAAAATCGACGGCAGCTTTATCGTCAACATGAACCGCCACCCGGCCAACGTGGCCATTGTGGAAGCAATTGTGAGCCTGGCTCAAAACCTGGGCATGAAAACCATTGCCGAGTGGGCAGAGGACTTTGAAACCGTTGAAACCCTGGCTGAAATTGGGGTCGACTACGTGCAGGGCTTTGTGGTGGCCCGCCCCCAGAGCCCGGACCTGATCGCACAGGCGCAATCGGGCGCTGACTTTATTGCCGATGATCCCTTGAAGCAATACCTGCAAACACTTTCAGGCATTGCCGACCCTTTCCCTGGCGTTGACCTGGTTTTGGGTGCGGAGCAGCGCAATCCTTAAACCATCAAATCTGGGTGTTCGGTATCGCACATAAAGCCCAACAAGGGGTGGTCGGCGTCTTGCCACATGGCTTGCGCGCGTTGCACATCCAACTGCAAAATGCGGTGCGGCAGGTTGAAAACATGCTCCAGTGGCACATAACCCATGCCGGGGTACACGTCCTGAAACAGCAAGCGGTCGTACATCCTGTCGACCGGTGACCGTGCGGTGATCACCATGTGTGCAATCCCGTTGTGCAGGCAGTACAGGTAAAAAGCCTTGAACAGCACGGTTTTCACCATGCGCCCCACCTTGTCCTGCGTAATGCCCAAACGGCTGGCCTCGGCCAAGCCCAGGCCCTTCATCCAGGTCGGTAGCTCCACCGATTGCTCCAGTGTCAACGGGCCAAACTTGTTGGTCTGAATGCGCATCGTGCCCAAGGGTGAACCGTCCACCTTGGACTCGGCCAGCAACACCACGGCCCCCGGCACCTTGTCCAAACGCTCAGGCTCTTGCAAAGCCACCGCCAAATTCGGGGCAATATGCCGTGCGTAGGCCGCATGCCTGATTTGCACGGCCTTGCGCAAAGCGGCGTCTGTTTCCACCACACGCACCGTGAATGGCAAATACTCCCTCGCCAAGGCTTGCGCCTGATGCAGTGGAGCAATTGGCTGCATTCCGCTGGGGGAACGCATGGCAACGTCAAATGACCTGTACATGGTCGAGTCCTCGCACAAAATTGAAACCAACCCTTTTCACCTCTTGTAGGGTCAATGTATTCCCATCTTTTTCAAAATTGATTTGGAAATTTGCCGTTTTTAAAGTCAGATTTTTTCTGACACGGCGTCAGCAAATTTCTCTTTCTGACCGGGGTCGAGCGACTGTTCTAAACTCGAGACCACCTTCACACCTGCCCTGTTCGTCAGGGCCTGTCCAGAGCCACCCCATGACCTACTGCGTCGCCATCAAACTCAACGCCGGACTGGTGTTCCTGTCGGACTCCAGAACCAACGCCGGCCTCGATCAAATCAGCACTTTTCGCAAAATGATCGTCTACGAAAAACCGGGCGACCGCTTCATGTGCCTGCTGTCGGCAGGCAACTTGAGCATTTCGCAGTCGATCCGGGAAATTCTTCAGACCGAACAGCTCAAAGACTCAGATTCCGGCGACCTCATCAACATCTGGAACGCCAAAAGCATGTTCGATGCAGCCCGGGTGCTGGGTTCGGCGGTGCGCCACATCCACCAACGCGACGGCGAAGCCCTCAAGCGCTCAGGGGTGGACTTCAATGTCAGCATGATTTTTGGCGGACAAATACAAGGCGAAGGCATGCGGCTGTTCCAGGTGTATTCGGCCGGCAACTTCATTGAGGCCACGCCCGAAACACCGTTTTTCCAGATTGGCGAAAGCAAATACGGCAAGCCTGTGCTGGACCGCGTGATCACCCCGCTGACGCCGCTGGATGAAGCGGCCAAATGCGCGCTGGTTTCCATGGACTCCACCCTCAAATCCAACCTATCGGTGGGGTTGCCTTTGGACATGGCCGTGTACGAAGCCAACAGCCTTTCAAGCGACAAAATTGTCTGCATCGACGAACAAAACCCCTACTTTCAGATGGTGCGAACCCGTTGGGGCGAAAAACTCCGCGAAGTGTTTGACAGCATAGAACACCCGGCCTGGGACGGCAGCGCCACCGAAGTGCCTCTGTTGCGACCGAGTCGCCGCAACCAACCCCTCAAGAAAATACAAAACGCCACTGAAAAGCTGATCTGATGCCCGAGTCCGCGCTTGCCCGCCATGGCACACCTTTGATCGTTTTTTCGCACGGAAACAGTTTTCCGGGCGCCACCTACAACGTTATTTTCGAGAATTTGCGGGCGGCGGGCTACCGGGTCGAAGCCGTGGACACCTTCGGCCACGATCCGCGCTACCCCGTGACCAGCAACTGGCCGCATTTGGTGCAGCAGCTGGCCGCGTTTGCCGAAAAAGCAAGCAACGAGCCAAGTGGCCCTGTCTACCTGGTTGGCCACTCATTGGGTGGGTTTTTAAGCCTCATGTGCGCAGCCATCCACCCCACCCTGTCGGGAGTTCCGGTGGCCGGCGTGGTGATGTTGGATTCGCCCGTGATAGGGGGCTGGCGCGCGCGAACACTGGAAATGGTCAAGCGAACCCACTTGATTGGCGCCCTGTCACCCGGAAAGGTCAGCCGCAAACGACGCAACGTTTGGGACAACGACACCGAGGTATGGGAGCACTTTGTAGAGAAAAAGAGTTTTGCCCGGTGGCACCCGGAGGTGTTGCACGACTACATTGCCCACGGAACCCAAAACACCTTGACGCCCAAAGGCCCCAAGCGGGTGTTGCGTTTCGATCGCGACATTGAAACCCGCATCTACAACACCCTGCCCCACAACCTGGACCGCCTGTTGCGGCGTCACCCCCTGCGTTGCCCGGTGGCATTTGTGGGGGGCACAAACTCCCAAGAAATGCGCCAGGTGGGCATGGCAATGACCCACAAACTGGTGGGCAAACAGCCCTCAGCGCGGCTTCAAATGATCGAGGGCAGCCACTTGTTCCCCATGGAACGCCCCCATGAAACAGCTCAAGCCATAGACAGCGCGTTGCGCAGTTTTATCAAGCAGCCCAATTGACCCAGCCTTGCTGTGCGGTCAGCCAAATCAAGAGCCCGAAAGCAATGCGGTACCAGGCAAACCACACAAAGCTGTGGGTGGCCACAAAGCGCAACAACCACCGAATACACAGCCAGGCGCTGATGAACGCGAACAGCAACCCCACCAAAAACACGGGGGCGTCAGCCCAACTCAGCAGGTCGCGGTCCTTGATCAAGCTGTAGCCGCCTGCACCAATCAGCGTGGGTATGGCCAGGTAAAAAGAAAATTCAGTCGCGGTTTGGCGTGACAACCCCATCAACATTCCGCCAATGATGGTGGCCCCACTGCGGCTGGTGCCGGGAACCAGTGCCAAGCATTGCACCAAGCCCACCTTGAGGGCATCCAGCAAATTCATGCCGTCTACGGTGTGAACCCGGGGTGCGGTGTCAGCGCGAAGCTGACGCCGCTCAGCCCACAAAATAACGAAGCCACCCACCACAAATGTGGTCGCCACCACCGTAGGCGTGAACAAGTTGGCCTTGATTGCTTTGCCCAACAACAAGCCCAGCAGCACGGCAGGCACAAAAGCCACCACCACGTTCAACACAAACTTTTGGGCACGGGCCTCGGTGGGCAACTGCACGAAAGTATCGCGCAGCCGCTGCCAATAAATCAAAATCACCGCCAGAATCGCCCCGGTCTGGATGGCAATGTCGAACACCTTGGCTTTGTCGTCATGCAAACCCAACAGGGAGCCCGCCAAAATCAAATGGCCCGTCGACGAGATCGGCAAAAACTCGGTCAACCCCTCTACCACCCCCATGAGGGCAGCCTTCAAGAGCGCAATATCCATGACTGGCTACGACTTTAATAAAACCGCGAGTTTAATCGCAGGTTTCATTGGACGCCAGTGCAGTTTTTTCAGCGCCGGTGGTCGTGGCGCTCATCGTCTCGTTCACGCCAGCGTCGCTCTTCCCAACGGCCTTCGCGCTCCCAGCGGCCGTCTCTGTCGTGGTGCCGGTGTTTCCAGTGCCCGCGCCCGGGAGGCCACCCCACCGGGTACACCGCTTGCGGATAAATCACCACGGGGGCCTGGGGGTACACAATCAAGGGGCTGGACCGGATCACCGCGCCGCCATTGCCAACGCCAATGGACACACCCGGCGAATGAACGCCGATGGACCAGTACACATCGTTGGCTTGCGCCGAGCCAACCGCAGCTGCCCCCAAAGCAAGTGCAACCAAGGCACGGGACCACGCACCGCTTGGTCCGCTGGACGACGTTGAAAGGTGTTTTAACGGCATGATGGGCTCCTCAGATCAGATGCCACGATTACACCGCCCTACCCGCTTTGCCGCACACGCCAAGTTGTGACAGGCGTTACCAGCCGTAACAAGGCGCACATCAGCGTTTTGTGCGGGCCAGCCTTGACTCTACCCCGTGGTAGAACAAAGCACCGGCCACATTGCAAGCCAACCACCCCAGCAACACCCCAGCGCTTTGCCACATGGGGTCGGCGGGTGCAAAGCGCTGAAATGCCGCGTTTACCACCAAAGCCACAGGGAAATTGAGCAAAAACACCGAGTACGAGATTTTGCCCAAGTACCCCAGCCATTGGCTGCGGGGCCAACGCTGCAACCACTGCCCGTGCTGGGCCCAACCCAGCAACAAAGACACGCACAAGGCCAGCGCTATGCGTTCTCGAAAGTCCACCCACAGTGCGCCAACGGTCAAGACCACCAACACCAGCCAAACCCCACGCATGTGCCACCTGGCGTCTGGGGCGCTGCCCCAAGCCGTCAACACCCCCAGCCCATAAGCGCCAAAAAAATACACCGCCCACACGTCCCAATCGGCGTCGCGGTTGAACCCGTACAGCGAGGCCAGTGCAACCAAGCACACAACCCAGACCGCTGCGCCACGCCCAACACCCCGAGCAAGCCACAACAAACCCAGCAACAGGGCAAACAACTGAAAATCAATGGCCACGTACCACACGCCGGCCGACAGGGCATCCACGTCCAGCAAAGAATGAATCAGCAGTGCATGTGTGAACCACTGCCATGCCGTGGCAGGATCAGGTATTGAATCGTGGGTCATCCATTGCCGGGCCAGCTCAGTGCACAGCACGCTCACCACCAACGCTGCCAAATACGGCAAAGCGGTACGCACATAGCGCTGGCGCAAAGCCCGCAAAGGGGTGGCAATCCGCAGCACCCCTTGCGGGGCCAGGCTGCGCGCCGCCAAAAACCCGGCAATCACCAAAAACACCTGCACCGCCATGCGTGCGTCTTGGCTGAACCACCGCACCAGGTCCGGGGCCAAACGTTGGGTCCAATCAGACATGGGCCCATAAAACGCCAAGTGGTGCAACACAATCAACTGTGAGCCCACTGCTTTGAGGGCATCGATCAAAGGCAAACGGCCCAGATTCATCGGCATTCAACCCTTCTACCTGTCAACGGGGTTGATGTTACACCGCGCCTAAAATGCAGGGATGAGTTCTGCCGCCCCACAAAACACGCCCAACACCTCCACCCACGAGGCCAACAAGCCCAGCAACTTCCTGCGCCAGATCATTGAACACGACCTGACTGCGGGTACGCACGCCCAACGCCACTGGGCGGGCACCCCCGGCGATGCCACCCACCACGCCGCCGGCCCGCTGGACCCGGCCAAAATCCGCACCCGCTTCCCGCCCGAGCCCAACGGCTACCTGCACGTGGGTCACGCCAAAAGCATTTGCCTGAACTTTGGCCTGGCACGCGACTACAACGGCGTCTGCCACATGCGCTTTGACGACACCAACCCCGAAAAAGAAGACACGGAATACGTCAACTCCATTTTGGACGCGGTGCAATGGCTTGGCTTTGGCTGGGAAGCCAACGGACAAAACCACCTGTTCCAGGCCAGCGATTACTTCGACTTCATGTACCGCGCAGCCGAGTACCTGATCGAAAACGACCTGGCCTACGTGGACGAACAAACCCCCGAAGACATGCGCGCCAACCGTGGCGACTTTGGCAAACCCGGCGTCAACAGCCCCTTTCGAAGCCGCACCCCGACTGAAAACCTGGCCCGCTTCCGCGAAATGCGTGCCGGCCAACTGGCCGACGGTGCCGCCGTGCTGCGCGCCAAAATCGACATGGCTTCGCCCAACATCAACCTGCGCGACCCGGCCATCTACCGCATCCGCCGCGCCACCCACCACCACACGGGCGATGCCTGGTGCATTTACCCGATGTACACCTTCGCGCACCCGATCGAAGACGCGCTTGAAAACATCACCCACAGCATTTGCACGCTGGAATTTGAAGACCAACGCCCCTTTTACGACTGGCTGATGGACAAGCTGGCCACGGGCGGCCTGATCAACACCCCGCCGCCCAGGCAATACGAATTTGCGCGCCTCAACCTCACTTACGTGGTCACCAGCAAACGCAAGCTCAAGCAGTTGGTGGATGAGCGGTTCGTCAACGGTTGGGACGACCCGCGCATGCCCACCATCGTTGGCCTGCGCCGCCGGGGCTACACCCCCGAAAGCATCCAGCTGTTTGCCGAACGCATAGGCGTGACGAAGAGCGACAGCTGGATCGACTACAGCACCCTGGAAGGTTGCCTGCGCGAAGACCTGGAAAACAAAGCCCACCGTGGCATGGCCGTGCTGGACCCTGTGAAACTGGTGCTGACCAACTGGGCCGATGCCTTTGGTTCAGACGACCACCTGGAACACTGCA
Source organism: Pseudomonadota bacterium (assembly GCA_039798985.1). GTDB lineage: Bacteria > Pseudomonadota > Gammaproteobacteria > Burkholderiales > Burkholderiaceae_C > JBDKEX01. The sequence continues at coordinate 12,373 of JBDKEX010000310.1, forward strand.
CCCAGCCCGCCCTGCCCCACTCGGCCATTGCCGAAGGCCAGACCCCGCCGCCCGATCGCGTGTTCAAAATCGGCAAAGAGGTGTGGATCGAACGCGAGGACTTTGAGGAAGTGCCCCCAAAGGGCTACAAACGCCTGTTCCCCGGCAACGTGGTGCGGCTCAAAGGCGGGTATGTGATTGAATGCACCGGTTGCACGCGCGACGCCATCGGCCAGGTGACAGAGGTTCACGCGAAAGTGATCCCGGGCACCAAAAGCGGCACGCCGGGCGCAGACAGCGTCAAGGCCAAAGCCGCCATCACCTGGGTGGGCGTGGCAGATGGGGTGCCGGCCGAGGTGCGCCTTTACGACCGCCTTTTCACCGAAGCCCAACCCGACGCCGGAGGCAAAGACTTTTTGAGCCTGCTCAACCCCAACAGCCTCAAAGTGGTGACCGCTTACCTGGAGCCGTCGTTGGCTGGCGCACAACCCGACGAGAAATTCCAATTCGAGCGCCACGGTTACTTTGTGGCTGACCGGCTCGACCATGCCGCTGGCCAATCGGTGTTCAATCGCATCACCGGATTGAAAGACACCTGGGCAAAATAAGCCCGCGGTCAGCGCGCACCTGCAGTCGCAGGGGTTGGATAAAATACTGTATACATGTACAGTATATGGGTGACTTTGCCCGATGACTCGCCTGCTTTGATTGACGGGGTTTGGCGTGCTGATGCGCTGGACCGTGGCCCTGTGTGCGTTTTGCCCACAGGGTGGGCGCCGCTGGACGCTGTTTTGCCCGGTGGAGGCTGGCCTGGCGGGCAAC
>JBDKEX010000311.1:0-2778 GCA_039798985.1 Pseudomonadota bacterium
AGCTGCCCGGGCTGGACCGGGAAGACGTGCGCCGCTGGTACAACGGCTACAACTGGCTGGGCGAAAGCGTTTACAACCCGTTTGACCTGCTGCTGCTGTTTGACCGGCGCGAATTCAAGCCCTACTGGTTCGAGACCGGCACACCCACGTTTCTGATCAACCTGCTGGCCAAGGCCCAAACTTTCACGCCCGACATCGGACGCCTGGTGGCCGCAGAAACGCTCTTGTCCACCTTCGACGTGGACCACATCCCGCCCGAGGCACTCATGTTCCAGGCCGGGTACCTCACCATCGGTTCGGTGTGGCAAATACCGGGGCGCATGGAAGTCACCCTCAAGTACCCCAACCTGGAGGTGCAGGCCAGCCTGAACGACAGCTTGCTTCAGCACCTGGTGGGCAACCCCTCCATTCCCGGCCCCCACATCGGGCGCCTGTACCGGCTGCTGCAGCAGCAAGACTTCGCGGGCCTGCAAACCCTGTTCCACGCCTTTTTTGCCAGCATCCCGCACGACTGGTACCGCAACAGCCCCATTGCCCAGTTTGAAGGCTACTGGGCCAGCATTTTTTACAGCCACTTTGCCGCGCTGGGGCTGGACATCCGGCTGGAGGACACCACGAACAAAGGCCGCATTGACATGGCGGTGCTGTTCAACGCCCAGGTGTTCGTGTTCGAGTTCAAGGTGGTGGAGCTGGTGCCTCAGGGGCGCGCGCTGCAGCAGATCAAAGACATGCGCTACGCCGACAAATACCGCGCCCGGGGCGAGCCCATTCACCTGGTGGGGGTGGAGTTCAGTAAAGACAGTCGCAACATCGTGGGTTTTGAGGTGGAAACCGTGTGATGTGCCGGTGCCGCGCCCTGACTACAATCTTTTGCGTTCGATTTCTGCCCGGGGTCTTCCAACAGCGCCCCGGTTCTTTTTCTTCAATTTCTGGAGTCTGTGCACCATGAACAAGCATGTTTTGGCTTTGGCCGCTGCGGCCGTTTTGCTGGCGTCTTGCGGCAAAAAGGATGAACCCGCGCCCGCTGCGTCTGCACCGGCTCCAGCCCCTGTGGCGGCGGCCCCTGCCGCCCCCGCCGAAGAAAAGGTGCTCAACATCTACAACTGGCCCGACTATGTGCCCGAGGGCATGATTGCCGCGTTCGAGAAAGAAACCGGCATCAAGGTCAACTACGACACCTTTGAAACCAACGAAGCCCTGCACGCCAAACTGGTGGCGGGCAACACGGGCTACGACATCGTGGTGCCCGGCACGGTGTTTGCCAAACCGCAGATCGAAGGCGGCCTGTTCCAGCCACTGGACAAATCAAAGATTGCCAACCTGAAAAACCTCGACCCTGCGGTGATGCAGGTGCTCACCAAGGCCGACGCCGACAACAAGCACCTGGTGCCTTGGGCCTGGAGTTTCACCACCGTGGGCATCAACAAAACCAAAGTGGAAAAAGCGCTGGGCAAAATGCCCATGCCCGAAAACGCCTGGGACTTGGTGTTCAAGCCCGAATACACCGCCAAGCTCAAGAGCTGTGGCATTGCTTACCTGGACTCCCCCACCGAGATCATTCCTGCAGCCCTGCATTACGCCGGCAAAGACGCCTACAGCAACAACGCCGAAGACTACAAAGTGGCCACCGACATGCTCGCCAAGGTGCGCAAAGACGTGCGCATTTTCAGCAGCACCATGATTGACGACATCGCCGGTGGCAAAGCCTGCGCCGTGATTGGCTGGGCCGGAGACATCAACATCGCCGCAGGCCGTGCGGCCGAAAACAAGTCGAAAGACGTGATCGAAGCGCTGCTGCCCAGCACCGGCGCGATGATGTTTGCCGACACCATGGCCATCACCAAAGACGCCAAGCACCCGCAAAACGCCATGGCGTTCATCGACTTCTTCCTGCGCCCCGAAAATGGCGCGGCCATGGCAAATGAAATGACCTACAACAGTGGCAACCTGGCGGCCAAGGACAAAATCAAGCCCGAAATTGCGGGCAACGGCAGTATTTTTGTGGCTGCCGACTACATGCCCAAAATGGTGCCACCCAGCAGCTTCACCAACGAAGCGCGCGAAGCCATGGCCACCGCTTACAACGCCTTCAAAAAAGGCAAATAAGCCTGGGTTCACGCCGCTGACCTGAGCTGCCACCTCGGCACCCCCAGGGCTGTTCATGCGCCGCACCGTGTGAACAGCCCTTTTTGTTGCCCTTTTCGCCCAAGCCCTGCACAAGGACCCCCACGCCATGGCCGACAAACCCACCGACAAAGTGCCCCGCGAGCGGTACCTGGAAACCCTCAAACTGGTCAAACGCTTCGACGACGCGGTGGCCGTGGACGAGGTGAGCCTGTCCATTGGCAAGGGCGAAATTTTTGCGCTGCTGGGCAGCTCGGGCTGTGGCAAGTCCACCCTGTTGCGCATGCTGGCGGGTTTTGAAAAACCCACCTCGGGCCAAATCTTGCTGGGCGGGCAAGACGTCGGGGCTCTGCCGCCCTACGAGCGCCCGGTGAACATGATGTTCCAGAGCTACGCGCTGTTTCCCCACCTGAACACTTGGGACAACGTGGCCTTTGGCCTCAAGCGCGAGGGCCTGCCCAAAGACGAGGTCAAACGCCGCACCGACGAAATGCTGGACCTGGTGCAACTGGGCACGTTTGCCAAACGCAAGCCGCACCAGCTCTCGGGCGGGCAGCAGCAGCGCGTGGCACTGGCACGCAGCCTGGCCAAGCGCCCCAAACTGTTGCTGTTGGACGAGCCTCTGGGCGCTTTGGACAAAAAGCTGCGCGAGCA
>JBDKEX010000312.1:0-2826 GCA_039798985.1 Pseudomonadota bacterium
GGCATTGCCCACGCGTTCAATGGCAGTTTGCAACAGGCGCACGCCTTTGTGCAGCTGGGGTTCAAGCTGGGTTTTGGCGGCGCTGTCACTTTTGATACCGCATTGCAATTGAACCGCTTGGCCAGGGCGCTGCCGCCCGAGGCCGTTGTCATGGAAACCGACTCGCCCGACATCCCGCCCCAATGGCTGTACGTGAACGCCGAGCAACGGGCGGCGGGGGCGCCAAAAGGGATCAATACACCCGCTGAACTGCCCGCCATTGGTACCTGCGTGGCCCAGGCTCGCGGCCTTACAGCTGAGAGTTGGGCCAGGCAAACCACACAAAATGCGTTCAATGCACTGCCCCGCTTGCGGGCCATCGCCGACAATCCACCCCCATGACCACCGACCGCGCCCCCCGAACCAGCCCTGCCGCTGACTTGCCACCGGTTTCCATTTCCGAAGGGGGCGATGTGCGTTTTTTGCACCTGGGCACCGAGTGGATACAAGGCTCCATGCTGATCGACTCGCCCTTCGAAATCGAGCTTGAATACGTGCAACGCATGATGGCCTGGTTGTTGTTTGTGCCGCTGGACTCGGTGGCCAAACGCAAAGCCATGCAACTGGGGCTGGGCTCCGCTGCGCTGACCAAATTCCACTTCAAAAAACTGAAGATGGACACCACGGCCATTGAAATCAACCCGCAGGTGGTGGCTGCCTGCCGCACCTGGTTCAAGCTCCCCCCCGACAGTGCCAAGCTTCGCGTCATTTTGGGCGATGCCGCTGAAGTGGTGCGCCATGCGCCTTTTCATGGCACGGTGGACGCCCTGCAGGTTGACTTGTACGACCACGAAGCGGCCGCCCCAGTGCTCGACAGCGCTGATTTTTATGCCGATTGCCGCGCCATGTTGACCGATGAAGGCTGCATGACGGTGAACCTGTTTGGGCGGGACGCAAGCTACGAGCGCTCGCTGGACCAAATCAAAAGCGTGTTTGGGGCGGAAGCGGTTTGGGCCTTCAAACCCACCCGCGAGGGCAACACCATCGTGCTGGCCCTTCGCAGTCCGCAGCAACCCACGCGCATGGCGCTGTTGGCCCAGGCCGAGGCTGTGCAGGCGCGTTGGGGCTTGCCCGCCACCAAGTGGTTGCGGGTGTTCAAGGCAGCCGCTTGAGGCATTCGCAATGACTTCGATCGATCGTCCGCACCTCACTTCGGGCCTGTTGTTGGCGGCGGCCGGTTCAATCGCGTTCAGCGGCAAGGCCATCATCGTCAAGCTGGCTTACCGCTATGGGGTGGATGCGGTCACGTTGATCATGTACCGCATGCTGTTTGCCTTGCCCTTGTTTTTGGCCATGGTGTGGTGGGCCACGGCGCGGGCCAAAGGCAAGCGGGTGCCGTTGAACCGCCAGGACGCCTGGGGCATTGTGGGCCTGGGTTTCAGCGGTTACTACCTGGCCAGTTTTCTGGATTTTTGGGGCTTGCAATACATCAGCGCCAGCCTGGAACGGTTGATCTTGTACCTCAACCCCACGTTGGTGCTGGTGTTGGGGTGGGTGCTGTACCGCCGTGCCATCAGCTGGCGGCAGGCGGGCGCCATGGCTTTGAGCTACGGCGGTGTGCTGCTGGTGTTTGGCCACGAGGCGCGGTTTGACGGCACCGCCACTTTGTTGGGGGCCGCCTTGGTGTTTGCCAGTGCCATCAGCTACGCGATTTACCTGGTTTACAGCGGCGAAATGGTCAAACGCCTGGGGGCTTTGCGCCTGGTGGGTTGGGCCACCACGGTGGCCTGCGTGCTGTGTTTGTGCCAGTTTGTGGTGCTGCGCCCTTGGTCGGCGGCCATTGTGGCGCCCGAGGTGCTTTGGTTGTCCTTGCTCAATGCGGTGGCGTGCACCGCCGCGCCGGTGGTCATGGTCATGATGGCCATTGAGCGCATTGGGTCCGGGCTCACAGCCCAAACGGGCATGATCGGGCCCATGTCCACCATCACCATGGGGGTGGTGATTTTGGGTGAACCCTTGAACACCTGGGTGGTGGCCGGCACCGTGTTGGTGGTGGCGGGTGTGCTTTGGGTGACCTGGCAGCCCAGAGCACGCACTTGACTACCTTTTCTTGGCGGGCGGTTTTGGCAATGGCTTCTCTGGCGCTTTGACGGCAGGCACCAAACCCAGCGTTGCGGTGTTCACCCGTTGGGCCACGGTAATGGGCGGCGCGCCCGCAAACGCGTCCAGCCGGGTGCCCATGGCCAAAGCCATTTGTTCGAGCCGTTGGCCTGTCGCCGGGTGGGTTGACAGTGCCAGCAGGTACTGGGGGCTGTCGGGCCGAACACTGGCCAAACCTTGCAGCAGCGATGCCAGACCGTAGGGGTCCAGGCCTGCACGGGCGGCCAGTTCCACGCCCTTGCGGTCGGCCTCGAATTCGTCGTCCCGGTCCAAACCCTTGGTGTAGAGCGTTTTACCAAAACCGGTCAGCTGAGCGGTGAGTTCGGCATTGCCGGTTTTTTTGGCCAGCTGTTGGGCCAACAGGCTGCCGGTCAAATTGGCACGGGCTTGTTTGTTCAACGCTTTCAGGTGGTGTTTTTGCACCACGTGCGTGATTTCGTGGGCCAGCACGCCCGCCAGCTCCGCCTCGCCGCGCGCTTGGCGCACCAGCCCCAGGGTCACAAACACAAACCCCCCAGGTGCAGCAAATGCGTTAAAGCCTTCGTCGTCAAGCACCACAAAAGTCCAGGGCAAGTGTGGCCGGCTGGACTGCAGACTGATCCAACGGCCCAAGTTGTTCACATAGCGTTGCAAGGCTGCGTCTGGGTGGGCGCGTTTGCTGCCCAACAACACCGCCGCCAAATTGCG
>JBDKEX010000313.1:0-2739 GCA_039798985.1 Pseudomonadota bacterium
TCAGTAAAGGGGCTTTGGCCCCTTTTTTTGCGCCGTGCCAGCGGGTGAAACCTTGGGCCTGTCGGGCAAGATAGCCCCAAAAAACAGGGTAGAATAGCGCGGTTGCTGAGGCGCGGCTGTGGTTCAAGACCTAAGCCGTTTTACTCGGCGAATTCTCAGCCGACGTGGTGAAATTGGTAGACACGCTATCTTGAGGGGGTAGTGGCGAAAGCTGTGCGAGTTCGAGTCTCGCCGTCGGCACCAAATGCAAACCAGCAGCCCATAGGCTGCCTGCGGAAACTGCTCATGAACGTACAGCAATACCTTCCTGTTCTCTTGTTTGTATTGGTTGGCGTCGCAGTTGGGGTACTCCCCCAGGTGTTTGGGTACCTTTTGGGTCCCAATCGCCCTGATCCTGAAAAAAACTCGCCATACGAGTGCGGTTTTGAAGCGTTTGAAGACGCCCGCATGAAGTTTGACGTGCGCTACTACCTTGTGGCCATTTTGTTCATTCTTTTTGATCTCGAGATCGCTTTCCTGATTCCTTGGGCGGTGGCTTTTGCCGACATCGGGGCCACCGGCTTCTGGGCAGGCGTCATGTTTTTGGCCATTCTGGTGGTGGGGTTTGCCTACGAGTGGAAAAAAGGCGCCCTGGATTGGGAATGAGGCTGTGGGTTGCATGCGAACTATGTTCCGGAGTAAGACATGATTGAAGGCGTCTTCAAAGAAGGCTTCATCACCACCAGTTACGACTCGGTGGTTAACTGGGCCAAAACCGGGTCCTTGTGGCCCATGACCTTCGGTTTGGCTTGCTGCGCAGTTGAAATGATGCACGCGGCCACGGCGCGGTACGACCTGGCCCGTTTCGGTGCCGAGGTGTTTCGTGCCAGCCCCCGGCAGTCTGATCTGATGATCGTGGCCGGCACTTTGTGCAACAAAATGGCGCCGGCTTTGCGCAAGGTGTACGACCAAATGGCAGAGCCCCGTTATGTGATCTCCATGGGTTCATGTGCGAACGGCGGTGGTTACTACCACTACAGCTATTCCGTGGTCCGTGGTTGCGATCGCATCGTTCCTGTGGATGTTTATGTACCAGGTTGCCCGCCCACGGCAGAAGCCTTGATTTACGGCATCATGCAGTTGCAGCAGAAGATCCGCCGCACCAGCACGATTGCACGGGTCTGACCGGCAGAAAGATGGAAATGACGACTGCTATCGCACCCCAGAAACTGCTGGAAAACATCAAAGATGTATTGGGTGAGCTTGTGGCTGGCCTGACATTGGAGCGTGGCGAAGTCACGTTGACCGTTTCAGCAGCCAATTACCTCGCGGCCATGCGTCAGTTGCGAGACGCGGCAGGTTGCCAGTTTGAGCAGCTTGTGGATTTGTGTGGCCTGGACTATTCAAGCTACAAAGACGGCGTGTGGGAAGGCCGCCGTTTTGCGGTGGTGTCGCACCTGTTGTCTATCAGTCTGAACCAGCGCCTTCGGGTGCGGGTGTTTTGCCCGGAAGATGATTTTCCGGTGGTGGACTCGGTGTCGGGTGTTTGGAATGCCGCCAATTGGTACGAACGCGAAGCCTTTGACTTGTACGGCATTGTGTTTGAAGGGCACGACGATTTGCGCCGCATCTTGACCGATTACGGCTTTATCGGGCACCCCTTCCGCAAGGACTTTCCGTTGTCTGGGCATGTTGAGATGCGTTACGACACCGAGCGTCGCCGTGTGATTTACGAACCCGTTTCGATTGAACCGCGTGAAATCACGCCACGCATCATCCGCGAAGAAAACTACGGAGGCCTGCACTGAGCGCCTCTGGCGCAAGTGACCCAACCATGGCTGAAATCAAGAACTACACCCTCAACTTTGGACCCCAGCACCCCGCCGCGCACGGTGTGCTGCGTTTGGTGTTGGAGCTGGACGGCGAGGTGGTGCAACGCGCTGACCCCCACATCGGCCTGCTGCACCGCGCCACCGAAAAACTGGCCGAAAGCAAGACCTTCATCCAGTCGCTGCCCTACATGGACCGTCTGGACTATGTGTCCATGATGTGCAACGAGCACGCCTACTGCTTGGCCATTGAAAAGCTGTTGGGCATAGAAGTGCCCATTCGTGCGCAGTACATTCGAGTGATGTTCAGCGAGATCACCCGTCTCCTGAACCATTTGATGTGGCTGGGCTCTCATGGCAACGACTGCGGCAGTTCGACCATCCTGATCTACGCCTTCCGCGAACGCGAAGATCTGTTCGACATGTACGAGGCCGTGTCCGGTGCGCGCATGCACGCCGCTTACTTCCGTCCGGGCGGTGTATACCGCGATCTTCCGGACGCCATGCCGCAGTACAAGCACAGCAAAATCCGCAACGCCAAAGCAATGGCCGAGATGAACGCGAACCGCCAAGGCTCGTTGCTCGACTTCATTGATGACTTTACACAGCGTTTCCCGACCTACCTGGCCGAATATCACACGTTGTTGACCGACAACCGGATATGGAAGCAGCGCACCGTTGGCATCGGTGTGGTGCCTCCTGAACGTGCGCTCAATCTGGGCATGACAGGCCCGATGCTGCGCGGTTCTGGCATTGCCTGGGACCTTCGCAAAAAGCAGCCATACGATGTGTACGACCGCATGGACTTCGATATCCCTGTGGGCAAAACAGGCGATACCTACGACCGCTACCTTGTTCGCATGGAAGAGATGAAGCAGTCCAACCGCATCATCAAACAGTGTGTGGATTGGCTGCGAGTGAACCCCGGTCC